>WHST01000118.1 GCA_009379955.1 Streptosporangiales bacterium
GACCACGATCGCGTCGATGAACACCGCCGCGTAAGTCGAGTCCAGCGGCCGCACGGACCAGTCCTGCATCTCCTCGATCACCTTGTCGGTGATCCGGCTGATCGTCTCCTTCGACACCGAGGCGCCATAGATCTCAGCGAAGTGCGCACTGATCTCGCCGGTCGTCAGCCCTTTGGCGTAGAGGGAAAGCACGACCTCGTCGACACCGGACAGGCGTCGCTGCCGCTTCTTCACGATCTGGGGTTCGAACGTGCCGGCCCGATCGCGTGGAACATCGATCTCGACCTGGCCGGTGTTCTCAATCAGCACGGCTTTCGGTCGAGTGCCGTCGCGGACGTTATCCGCGACCGGCCGTCCGTGCTTCTCATGGCCCAGGTGCTCGGTCATCTCCTCATGCAACGAGGTCTCCAGCACCGACTTGGTCAACTGTTTGAGCAGCCCGTCCGGACCGGTCAGCGACAGGCCCTGCCCCTTGGCCAGCCGAACCAGCTCGACCGCAGCCCGCGCCTCGGCCGACTCATCGATCTTCTCCTTAGTCACACCGTTCAGTGTCGCCGTCATCAGACGCCAACCCTTCCCGCCGAGCCCACGCTCGACCTATCAGGCCGGAAACACCGTTCCCCGGACAGTCCCCAGACATGGCACTCCTTATAGCCGATGCCCTCACGGTTCGGGGGGAGGCCCAATGCGTGAGGTGTGGGCCGCCAGGGCGGTGGCCACCTGGCTGGGCATGTCGACGACGCGGGCACCGGCCTCGGTCAGTGCGCGTACCTTCGAGTCACCGCTGCCACGGCCGCCGGTGACGATCGCGCCGGCGTGCCCCATGCGGCGGCCGGGCGGGGCGGAGCGTCCTGCGATGAAGGCGACGACCGGCTTGTCCATCCCGGCGATGTACGCGGCGGCCTCCTCCTCCATCGTGCCGCCGATCTCGCCGACGAGGACGACGGCGTCGGTGCGGGAGTCGGCGTCGAGAATCCGGACGGCGTCCGTCGTGGTCGTGCCGAGGATGGGGTCGCCGCCGATGCCGATGAACGCGGACTGGCCGAGGCCGGCGGCGGCGATCTGCAGGGCGACGAGCGTGCCGAGGCTGCCGCTGCGGGAGACCACGCCGACGTTGCCCGGGCGGAAGATGCTGGTCGCGAACCCGGGCATGATGCCGACCGACGCCTCGCCTGGGACCACGAGACCGGCCGTGTTCGGGCCGAGCACCTGCGTGCCTCGTTCGCGTGCCTCGGCCAGCACCTCCATGACGTCGTGGTACGGCACGTGCTCGGTGAGCAGGACGATCTTCGGTACGCCCGCCCCGATCGCGTCCAGCGCCGCCGCCTTCGCGGCCAGCGGCGGCACGAACAGCACGCTCACCCCGAGTGGGTGCTCGCTGGCGGCGTCGGTGACCGAGTCGTACACCGGCACTCCCGCGACCGTGCGGCCGGCCTTGCCGGGGCTGACGCCGGCGACGATCGATGTGCCGCACTCCAGCATCCGTTCGGTCCAGAACGAGCCCTGCCTGCCTGTGATGCCCTGCACCACGACCGGCTCGCTGCCCGTCACGAGCATCAGCGCACCACCTCTCGGTCGGACGACGCTGTCCGTCCCGCAGCGGCCACGGCCGCACGCACGGCATCGTCCATCAGGTCGTACGGTTCGAGACCCAGGCGCTCACGCACCATCCGGATCGCCTCGTCCTCGCCCGTCCCGTGAATCGAGAAGAAGACGGGGATGTCGGGCCGCAGCTCCTCCAGGGCGCTGACGACGCCCGCCGTCATCACGTCGGTACGGGCGAACGCGCCGCAGAAGTTGACCAGCAGGCTGCGGATCCCGGAACGCCCGAGCAGCAGTCGCAGTGCGGGTGTCGCCTTCGTGTACGCGTCGCCGCCGATCTCGAGGAAGTCGGCGGGGCGCCCGCCGTAGTGATTCACCGCGTCCAGCGTCGTCATCGTGAGCCCGGCGCCGTTCGCGAGCACGCCGACGTCTCCGTCGAGCTCGATGAACTGCAGGCCGAGCTCCCGTGCCGCACCTTCGAGCTCGGTCTCCGTCAGGGACTGGTCGCCGCCGAGGTCGCGGATGAGGTCCTCGTGGCGCCCGAGCGCACCCGGGTCGAGGGAGACCTTGCAGTCGAGCGCGACGCACGAGGAGGTCTCGGTGAGCGCGAGCGGGTTCACCTCGACGAGGGTGGCGTCGACGGAGCGGTAGAGCTCGTACAGTGCGACGAGCACGTCGACGAGCATGGGAACGGCCGCGGGTGGAAGGTCCGCGTCGGCGAGCAGCTGTCGCGCGGCGTCCGGTGGCAGGGGTCGCCTGATGTCGACGGGCAGCCGCAGGATCCGCTCGGGCGTGGTCGCGTTGACCTCCTCGATGTCCATTCCCCCCGCGGTGGAGAACAGCACGAGTGGGCCCTTGCTCGTTGCGTCGTCGAGCACGGCGGCGTAGAGCTCATGGGAGATCGGTACGGCTCGCTCGACGATGACGAGGTCGACCCGGTGTCCTCCGACGGTCGTCCCCAGCAGCCGTCGCGCGACGTCCTCGCACTCGGGCGGCGAGTCGGCGAAGAGGATCGCGCCCGCCTTGCCGCGCTTGCCCGCCGGGACCTGACTCTTGACGACGACCCTGCCGCCGAGTGTCGCGGCGAGGTCGGATGCCTCGGCCGGACTCGCCGCGACCCCGCCCTCCGGGGTCGCCACACCGACATCCTTCAGCAGTCGCTTGCCCTGGTGCTCGAGCAGGTTCACCGGTCACCTCCCGTACTTCTCGACGTAGCCGCCCCACAGCTCGTCCTCGGTGGGCACGCGCGGCGGGATGACGCGGGCGAGGCGGGTGACGTTCAGGAAGTGTCGGTAGGAGAGGTTGTCGCTGATGCTGTTGCCGGCCCAGGTCCCCGCGCCCATGGTGAGTGTGAACCCGAGCCCGTTGTCGAAGCCGCCTCCCGTGCCGAAGCAGTGCGCCTGGTTGACGAGGACGCGTGCGACGCGCAGCCGCTCCGCGACGACGCGGGGGAGGTCCTCGTCACGGGTGTGGATGCCGCAGGAGTGACCGGCGCCCTGGAAGTCCAGCAGCCGCTGGATGCGCTCCAGGCAGGCGTCGAAATCGGTGTAGCGGTAGACGGTGAGGACGACGGACAGCTTCTCGCCGCTGAACGGGTGATCGGGACCGACGCCGTCCTCCTCGACCAGGAAGAACTCGGCGGCCCTGGCGTCGGGGGAGTCGAGGCCGGCGAGCGCGGCGATCTTGGTGGGTTCCTGGGCGACCACCGCCGGGTTGAGCCGACCGTTCGGCCACATCGTCGACCGCAGCCGTTCCTTCTCCTCGGCGTCGAGGAGGTAGCCGCCCTGGTCGCGCAGGGCCGCGATCATCGCGTCGTAGACGGCGTCGTTGACGTGCAGCGAGTTCTCGGACGAGCAGCTCGTCGCGAGGTCGAACACCTTGCTGCGCTTGATCTTCTCCGCGGCGTCGGCGAGGTCGGCGTCGGCCTCGACGATGACGGGCGCGTTGCCCGCGCCCACCCCGATGGCCGGCGTGCCGCTGCTGTAGGCCTGGCGGACGTTGCGCTGGGAACCGGTGACCACGACCAGGTCGGCCTGTCGCATGAGCTCGTTGGTGTGGGCCTTGGTGGGGTCGGCGAGGAACTGCACGAGGTCGCGCGGCGCGCCCATCTTGTCCAGCTCCTCGTGGATGTACGCGACGAGCAGTGCGCACGTCGACGCACCCTTGGGAGACGGCGAGATGATCACGGCGTTGCGGCCCTTGACGGCCATCATCATCTTGTTGGCGGGCGTCGCCGCGGGGTTCGTCGACGGGCACACGGCCGCCACGACGCCGACGGGCTTCGCGTACTCCGTGATCCCCGTGGCCGGGTCGTCTCGGATGACGCCGACGGACGGGGCGCCGGTCAGGTCGCGCAGCGTGCCGATCGTCTTCCGCTGGTTCTTCGCGATCTTGTCGGCGACGCGGCCGAGACCTGTGTCGCGCACGGCGAGCTCGGCGAGGGCACGCGCGCGGTCCGGTCGGTAGACGGCCCAGGCGACGGCCGCGGCCAGATCGTCCGCCCCCTCCTGGGAGTACGACTCCACCTGTGCCTGGGCGGCTCGGGCTCGGGCGAGGATCGCCGCGATCTGCGGCGCGGCTTCGCTCAGTGCATCGGAACGGTCTCGCTCGGACATCGGCGCTCCCGGCCTGTCACATGGTGGCAGAGGATTCCAACCAAGAATCCAACTGTTGCCGTGTCACCGCAACGGCAGCTCGCTGTGCGCTCCGTCACCTTGGGCGCCGCTGTGAGGAGAGCGTTGACACCGTTCCCCGGTGGACGTAGCGTGCCTGGGATGGCATTCCAACATATGGAAACATATCTCCTTCTTGGCCTGGTGGTGAGTGGTGCTGCCGCAGTTCCGTGGTGTCGTCGTGTCGGGGAAGACGCGGGACTCGGTGGTCGAGTCGCTCTCGGCGGCCTGTGAGAAGGCGACGAAGGGGAAGAAGTTCCGGCAGTTCCAGACGAAGGTCTACGCGGACGAGGACAGCTTCCAGTCCGCCGACGACTTCCAGAAGTTCCTCGACGACCAGACACGCACGATCGAGCAGCAGCTGAAGAGTTACGGCATCACGCGATGACGCACGGGTCAGAAGCTGTGACCGGGTGGGAGCAGTGCGGAGATCTCCGCCGCGGCCTTGACGATCTCGGGGCCGAGCGCGCTGAACCGCTTCTTCGGCATGCGCACGGAGGGGGCCTGGACGGCGATGGCGGCTCGTGCGCGACCGGTGGCGTCGCGCACCGGTGCGCCGACGCAGCGGACACCGACCATCTGCTCCTCGTCGTCGGTGCTCCAACCGCGCCTGCGCACCGTCGCGAGGTCGACACGGAGGCTGGCGGCGTCGGGATGGCTCTTCGGCGTGAAGCGTTCGAACGCGTCATGGCTCTCGAGCAGGAGCTCCTGAAGGCTCTCGTTGAATGCGAGCAGCGCCTTGCCCATCGACGAGGCGTGCAGCTGGACACGGGTGCCCGGCGGCTGGGTGAACCGCAGCGGCTGACTGGACTCCACACGCTCGACCACCACGGCGACCTCGCCGTCGAGGACGCCGAGGTTCACGGACTCACCGGTCTGTCGCGACAGCCGTTCGAGCACCGGGTGCACGACGTCCATGTTGAAGTCGCGGTAGGCGGCCCGCCCCAGGAGCAGCGCGCCCGTGCCGAGGTAGTACCGCTCGCTGTCCTGGTTCTGGGCGAGGTATCCCTCGGTGACCAGTGCCCTGACGATGCGGTGCGTGGTGCTCAGGTTGAGGTCGAGCTCGCGGGCGATCTGCATCACACCGAGGTCGGTGCCGCGGTCGCGGAACAGGTGCAGGACGGCGAACGCCCTGCCGATGGCCTGGGTTCCCACCATTCGGGCGCCGCCGTCGCGGGTCGCTGTGGCGTCGATGTCTTCCGCGGTCATGCTCCCCCTCCACATCGTGGAAGCAGCTTACAAGCAGGTCGGTCGCGGGCGTGGAGAGCTTGCTCACTCTACTTGAAAGACTCTTCTATATTATGGAAGCATCCAATCTACGCGCAGTCCTTGGACTCGGAGGTGCCCACATGAGTACGCAGAAGATGACACCGAGCGAGGCGTTCGTCGAACAGCTCGTCGCGGAGGACGTCACGCTGGTGCCGGGCATCGTGGGCTCGGCGTTCATGGATGCCCTGGACCTGTTCCCGGCGGCCGGGATCCGGTTCCTACCGGTCGCGCACGAGCAGAATGCCGCGCACATGGCCGACGGGTATGCGCGCGTGCGCAACCGCCCGACCGCGGTCATCGCGCAGAACGGGCCGGGCATCACGAACTTCGTGACAGCAGTCGCGGCGGCGTACTGGGCGCACACGCCGATGGTGGTCGTGACGCCGTCGGCAGGGTCGATGGGTGTGGGGCTGGGCGGCTTCCAGGAGACCGACCAGCTGCCGATCTTCTCGAAGATCACCAAGTGGCAGGTGCAGGTGAACCGGCCGGAGCGGATCGCCGAGCAGATGCGACGCGCGTTCTACATCGCCAAGGCCGAGCACGGTCCCGTCCAGGTCGACATCCCGCGCGACTACTTCTACGGGGATGGTGAGTACGACATCATGCCGTCGCTCACCCTGCGCCACGGCCCCGGCGACATCGCCGAGGTGGGCCGTGCCGCCGATCTCCTCGCGAACGCGGAGCGTCCGGTGATCGTCGCCGGCGGTGGTGTGGTCCAGGCCGACGGCGTCGACGCCGTCCGGGCTCTGGCGGAGTACCTCAGCGCTCCGGTCGCGAACTCGTACCTGCACAACGACTCGTTCCCCACGAGCCACGAGCTCGCGGCCGGGCCGCTTGGCTACCAGGGGTCGAAGGCGGCGATGACGCTCATCAGCGAGGCCGACGTCGTCCTCGCCCTGGGGTCGCGGCTCAACCCGTTCGGCACGCTGCCGCAGCACGGCATGGACTACTGGCCGGGGCGGGCGAAGATCGTCCAGATCGACGCGGACCACCGCATGCTCGGCCTGTCGAAGCACGTCGACCTCGGCATCTGCGGCGATGCGAGGGCGACCAGCGAGCTGTTGCTCGAGGTGCTCAGGGAGAGGCACGGCGACCGGGCCCGCCGCGCCGACGTGGTCGCGCGGATCGCCGACGAGCGTGCGGCCTGGGCGAGCGAGCTCGCGGGGATGTCCACGAAGACCGACGAGCCGATCAGTCCGCGACGTGCTCTGTCGGTCCTACGTGACGCGATGCCCGACGACGCCATCGTCACCACCGACATCGGCAACGTCTGCTCGGTGGCCAACTCGTACCTGCATTTCGAGAGCCCGCGCAGCTTCCTCGCCGCGATGACATTCGGCAACTGCGGCTACTCCTACCCGACGGCGCTCGGCGCCAAGCTCGCCGCTCCGGACCGGCCCGTCGTCGCGTACGTCGGCGACGGCGCGTGGGGGATGAGTCTCGCCGAGGTGATGACGGCCGTCCGCGAGGACATCCCGGTCGTCGCCGTCGTGTGGAACAACGCGCAGTGGGGTGCGGAGAAGAAGAACCAGGTCGACTACTACGACGACCGGTACGTCGGCACCAACCTGGCGAACCCGAACTTCGCCGACGTCGCCTCGGCGATGGGCGCCGACGGTGTGACCGTCGAGAAGGAGGCGGATCTCGGCGAGGTGTTCACGGCAGCACTGGCGTCGGGGCGGCCGACCGTGCTGAACGTGACGCTGGACTCCGCCGAGCTCGGTGACCCGTTCCGCCGCGACGCGCTCAAGCATCCGGTACGGCACTTGGCAAAGTACGCCCACCTCGCCGCGGACGCGACCGGCTGACCGGCGATCCGCCCGTGACGAGACGTTGAGTCGAACGGTGTCGGTACCGGACACGTCGGCCGCCCTGCGCGAGGAGTGGTCGGCGGCGCTGGCCGGGCAGCGCGTCCGGATCGTGTTCGGCGACGGCGAGGACCCGCGGGTCGTCGAGGCGGCCGCGATGTTCGCGGGGTCCGCGGTGACGCCGCTGCTCGTCGGGCGCCGCGGCGCCGTGGAGGCGGCGGCGGGTCACCCTGGTCGGGGCATCGGCCATGCCGAGGTGCTCGACCCGGGCGAGCTCACCGGGTCGGGTCCGCACGCGGCGGCGATCGCCGCGTCGGTGCGCGGCCGGTCGGACGCCGCGGACTGCGTGCGCGACGAGCTATACCTGGCGATGGCGGCGGTGCGGCTCGGTACGGCCGACGGCGCGGTGGTCGGGAGCACGCGCCCTACCGGACACGTCCTGCGCGCCGCACTCCGGGTGATCGGTCTGGCACCGGGCTCGCGCCTGCTGTCGAGCAGCTTCCTCATGGTGCTGCCCGACGGCCGGCGGCTGGGATTCGGCGACTGCGCCGTTGTCCCCGACCCCGACGCCGACCAGCTCGCCGAGATCGCACGGGCGACCAGCGCCACGTACGGCACGCTCACCGGTGCGGCGCCCGTCGTCGCGATGCTGTCGTTCAGCACCAGGGGAAGCGCCGACCACCCATCGGTGGCCCGGGTCAGGACGGCGACAGTTTCGCTGCGCGACAGCGCCCCCGGCCTGGTCGTCGACGGTGAGCTCCAGTTCGACGCCGCGGTCATCGAGTCGATCGGTCGGGCCAAGGCGCAGGGCTCACCGGTCGCGGGCCGTGCCAACGTGTTCGTCTTCCCCAACCTCGACGCCGGCAACATCGGCTACAAGATCGCCGAGAGGCTCGCCGGAGCCACTGCACTCGGCCCCCTCCTGCAGGGACTCGCCGCCCCGGTGAACGACCTCTCCCGCGGCTGCAGCGCACAGGACATCCACACCGTCGGCCTGATCACGGCCCGCCAGGCCCTCGCGTCCAGGGACCAGAGTCGCGCGGCGAGGGCACCGACCGGCTCTTGACGGCGTGGGCGGCGAGGAGCGGGCGGCGCTGTCGGTCGAGCGGAAGTCCGGAACAGGTACCCGTGGGGGTGTCTCGCGACCTAGGTCATCGGGGCTTGACAGGTGACCGGGCGGCATCGAAACTCTTACATCTAGCGGATGGCCATCTTCCGTGTGGCGGAATCTGAATCGGTCTGTCGGGGGTCGAGTGGGGCTGTCCCGCGCGTCGGGCAGGTCCGAAGAGAAGGTGAGGGCCTCCGTGTCGGCAAGAGACGTCTCCCGTCGAAACCTGCTCCGTGGAGCTGGGGTCGCCGTGCTCATCGGCGGCGGTGCCCTCGCCTGCTCGCGGGTCGCCACCGAGCCGAGCGGGAAGAAGGGCACCGACCTGCTCGCCTCGCTGCGGCGGAAGGGCACCGCGCGGATCGGTGTGGTGAACGAGCTGCCCTACTCCGACTCGCAGCCGGACGGCACGGTGCGGGGCGTCGAGCCGGAGATCGCCCAGGCCGTGCTCGCCAAGCTGGGCATCAAGAAGGTGGAGCCTGTCGTCGCCACGCACGCCGGCATGATCCCGGGGCTCCAGGCCAACCAGATGGACTTGATCTGTGCGGCGCTGTTCGTGAAGAAGTCGCGTTGCGACTCGATCCTCTTCTCCGAGCCGGACGCGGTCGCCGAGGACTTCTTCGTCGTCCGGAAGGGTAACCCGAAGAAGCTGGAGAACCTGGCGGACGTGAAGTCCACCGGGGCGGCGTTCGCGGTCATCTCCGGCACGCTCGAGGCGGACGTGTCGAAGGAGCAGGGCATCACCGCGGCCAACACGACACAGGTGCACGACTGGTTGAGTGGCATCGAGCTGGTGCAGAGCGGACGCGCCGACGCGTACCTCGGGCCCGGGCCGACCCTGCAGTACCTGATGCGCAGACCCAAGGCCGCCCGCGGGGTGGACCTGGCGGGGCCGGTGCCCGAGATCGGCAAGTCGGCCGCGGCCGTGGGGTTCCGGAAGCGCGACAAGACGTTCCACGAGGCCTACAACGAGAAGCTGGCCGAGCTCAGGGACGAGGGCACGTTCGCGGAGATCCAGGAGAAGTGGGGGTTCGACGCCGATGCCGCCGCCGACGTGACCACCGAGGAGATGTGCAAGCGGGGCGGGTGATGGCTGACCCTTTGGCCGGCGTGGACACCTACCTGCGGTACTTCGGCTCCGGCCTGGCGGTGACCCTGGCGGTCTTCGCCGCGAGTCTCGTCGTGGCCTTCGCCGCGGGCATCGGCATGGGACTGGCTCGCCTGGCCCGATGGCGCGTCGTCCGGTACCCGGCCGTGGCCGTCGTCGAGGTCCTGCGCGGTACGTCCGAGATCGTCCAGCTCTACTGGGTCTTCTTCGCACTACCGCTGGTGACCGGCTTCCAGCTCGCCCCGATCGCAGCCGGCGCGATCGCACTCGGGCTGAACAAGGGCGCCTACATGGCCGAGGTCGTCCGGAGCGCCGTGCAGGCCGTGCCGCGGGGCCAGCTGGAGGCCTGTGTCGCGCTCAACCTGTCACCGCTGCGGCGGATGCAGCGCGTCGTGCTGCCGCAGGCCATCCCGCGAATGCTGCCGCCGTTGGCCAACGACACGATCGACCTGCTCAAGGCGACGTCCGTGGTCTCGCTGATCACCATCGCCGACCTGACCTTCAGGGCGCAGCAGCTGCGCAGCCTGACAGGTACGTCGCTCGTCCCGTTCGGCGCGATCCTCGTCCTGTACTTTCTCGTGGCGATGGGCGTCGGCGGCGTGTTCAGGAGCGTCGAGGAACGGGTCGCGGTCGGCCGTCCCCGTCGGACGGGACCTCCATTCGCTCACCTGTTCGCGCGGGGCCAGGAGCAGTCGCGATGAGCTGGAGCTGGGACTACGTCGTCGAGATCCTGCCGACCCTCCTGCGGGGCCTCGTCCTCACCGTGACGGTCACGCTCGCGGGCTCGGCGATCGCGATCGTGGTCGGTGCGCTCCTCTCCGTCGTGATCTGGACGCGGGTGCCGGTCCTCAGCCAGGTCGCGCGCGGTTACGTCCAGTTCGTCCGCGGGACGCCGCTGCTCGTGCAGCTCTTCTTCCTCTTCTACGTCCTGCCCGACTTCGGGATCCGGCTCACCCCGTTCCAGGCCGGTGTGCTCGGACTCGGGCTGAACTACTGCACGTACCTGGCGGAGGCGTACCGCTCCGGACTGCAGGCACTGCCGCGGGGGCAGTGGGAGGCGTGTCGCTCGCTGAACCTGCCGGCGACACGGGTGTGGCTCAGGATCGTTCTCCCGCAGGTCGTGCCACCGCTCCTGCCGGTCATCGGCAACTACGTGAACCTGATGTTCAAGGTCAGTGCGCTGGTCGCGACGATCAGTGTCGCGGAGACGTTCATGCAGGCGACGACGTTGGGGAACTCGACCTACCGTTACCTCGAACCGCTCACCGTCGCGGGCGTGCTCTACCTTGCCGTGAGCATCCCGGTGACCGTCCTGCTCCATCGGATCAACTCCCGTCATGCCGTCAACCGGAAGGAGTTCGCGTGAGCGGACTAACCGATGAGGTCGACCTGCTCGTCACCGGAGGAGAGGTTGTCAGGCCGGGCTCGGCCGGTCACGAGGTCGAGCGACTCGACGTCGCGGTCGTGGACGGCCGGATCACGGGCCTGCTCGCTCCCGGCGACCCGCGGCCGGGCGTGGTGCGCAGGGAGCTGTCTGCCCTGGGCTGCCTCGTCGTTCCCGGGTTCGTGAACGCGCACAGCCATTCCTACGGGATGCTGGGGCGGACGCAGGCCGACCTGCTGCCGCTGGAACCGTGGATGGTGTACGCCAACGCGATCACGGCGAACCGCACCGAGCGAGAGGTCGCACTCGCCGCCACCCTGAGCTGCGTCGAGCTGGTGCGGTCGGGAACGACTACGGTTCTCGACCACCTCGGCGGCCAGGTGTCGGGCCTCGGTGCGGCGGCACAGGCGTACCTCGACTTCGGCATGCGTGCCGTCGTGGCGCCGATGATCGGCGACGTGCCGCTCCACCACACGGTCGAGCTCACCGGGGCGCAGTGGCCGTCCGCGCTGTGGGAGGAGCTCGAGGCGGCACCGGTGCCGTCCGCGGGCGCGTTGCTCGACGCCACGAAGGATCTCCTCGGCTCGTGGCACGGTCGGGAGGGGAGGATCCGCGTGTTCGTCGGACCCTCCGGTCCGCAGCGTTGCACCGACGACCTGCTGCGGGGATGTGCCGAGCTCGCGGCCGACTTCGATACCGGCGTGCACATGCACCTGATCGAGACGCGCAACCAGGCGGCGACCGTGCGGCGGCTGTACGGCACGACCGCCGTCGAGCACCTGGACCGGCTGGGGCTGGTCAACGAGCGGTTCATGGGAGCCCACGGCGTCTGGTGCTCGGAGAGCGAGCTGCGGCTGCTCGGTGAGCGTGGTGCCGCGCTGGTGCACAACCCGTGGAGCAACCTGTACGTCGGCAGCGGGATCGCGCCCCTCACCGCCTGGCGCCGGCATGGTGTGCGGATCGCGATCGGTACCGACGGGGCGAACTGCGGGTGTGACCTGTCGATGCCGCTCGCGATGCGGTTGGCCGCGAGCCTGCACCGCGCGCACGCGTTCGACCCGGCGCAGTGGCCGACGCCGGGAGAGATCTTCACCGCCGCGACGGCGGGGAGCGCGGCGGCGCTCGGGTGGGCCGACGAGATCGGGACCGTCGAGGAGGGCAAGGCCGCTGACCTGGCGGTGATCGACGCGAGCGGCACCGCGTACGTGCCGCGCTACGACCCGCTCGCGCAGCTCGTGTACGGCGAGACGGGTGGCAACGTGCGGCACACCGTGATCGCCGGGCAGGTCGTCATGCAGGACAGGGTCATCGCCTCGGTGGACGAACGGGACCTGCTGCGCGAGGCGCAGGAGGCGGCGACCGCGTTGAGGCAGCGCAACGACGGCCTGTTCCGTGCCGCCGACGCTCAGGCCGAGGTGCTCTCCCGTGCCTCCGCCACCGCGCCCGTACCCGCGGACTGGCCGGGAGCCGGGTGATGAGCGCGATGGTCGCCGTGAACGGCGTGACCAAGGCCTACAAGGGGCACACGGTGCTCCGCGACCTCGACCTGGAGGTGGGCGCCGGCGAGAAGGTCGCGATCATCGGCCCGAGTGGTTCGGGCAAGACGACCATCCTCCGGGTGATCATGACGCTGGAGCGCCCGGACGGCGGAACGATCGTCGTCGACGGGGAGCAGCTCTGGCACGAGGAGCGGGACGGGCAGCTGGTCCCCGCGCGAGAGCAGCACCTGCGCCGGGTCCGTTCGAAGATCGGGATGGTCTTCCAGCAGTTCAACCTGTTCCCGCACATGACGGCGTCGGACAACGTCACCGAGGCTCTGCGATCGGTCGCGCGGATGCCGCGCGAGGCGGCGGAGGAGCGCGGGCGGGAACTGCTCGAGATGGTGGGTCTGGCGGATCGTGCGGGCCATTACCCGTGGCAGCTGTCCGGTGGTCAGCAACAGCGTGTCGGCATCGCGCGCGCGATCGCGCTGCGGCCCAAGGTGCTGCTGTTCGACGAGGTAACGAGCGCGCTCGACCCCGAGCTGGTCGGCGAAGTGCTCGGTGTCATCCGCGACCTCGCCACGCACACCGAGACGACCATGCTCATCGTGACCCACGAGATGCGCTTCGCCCGCGACGTCGCGGATCGGGTCCTGATGTTCGACCAGGGCCAGATCGTGGAGGAGGGCCCGCCGGAGCAGCTGTTCACCGAGCCACGTTCCGACCGTACGAAGAAGTTCCTGCACGCGGTCTTCGAAGCGGGATAGGCGCGTGGGCCGCACCCCTCGGTCCTGAGGTCCAAGGTCCGGCTTTGGGGTCGCAAGGTACGACTTCGGGGTCCGCCACGCCTTTTCCCGTCTAGCCTCCACGAAAGGTGTGCCTCCCTGCGGGAGGCTAGGCACGGAAGGGAGTGTCCTTGCGCTACGGCTTCGCCATCGACCAGCGGACGTGCATCGGCTGCCACGCGTGCACGGTGGCGTGCAAGACCGAGCACGAGGTCCCCGTCGGGCAGTTCCGTACCTGGGTGAAGTACGTCGACCAGGGTGTCTTCCCCAACTCCACGCGCGACTTCGCCGTCATGCGCTGCAACCACTGCACCGACGCGCCGTGCGTGAAGATCTGTCCCACGAACGCGCTGTTCACCCGCGACGACGGCATCGTCGACTTCGACAAGGACAGCTGCATCGGCTGCAAGAGCTGCCTGCAGGCGTGCCCGTACGACGCGATCTACATCGACGACGACACCAAGACCGCGGCGAAGTGCAACTTCTGCGCGCACCGCGTCGACTCCGGGCTCGAGCCCGCCTGCGTGGTCGTCTGCCCCACCCACTCGATCTGGGTCGGTGACCTCGACGACCCGGACAGCGGCATCTCGCGGCTCATCGACTCCAACCCCGTCGCGGTTCGCGCGCCCGAGCAGCAGACCGGGCCGAACGTGTTCTACCTCGGCGCCGACCGCGCCGTGCTCGAGCCTCTCGACGCGCCGGCGAGCAACGGCTACATCTACTCGACGCCCGACCCGCATCGCGCCGAGGTCGCGGCCGACCTGCCGTCCGGGTCGCGCGGTAACGCGACGACCACGCTGAACACGGCGCACCCGCGGCCCTGGGGTTGGCGCGTCATCACGTACCTGTGGAGCAAGGCGGTCGGCGCGGGTGCGATGGCGCTGGCGGTGCTCGCCCACCTCCTGGGCATCAGGCTCGGCGGCCTCGGCGACGTCGCGGCGCCCATCGTCGGGCTCGTCGGTGTCGCGAGCACGGGCGCGCTGCTGGTCTGGGACCTCAAGCGGCCCGAGCGCTTCCTCTACATCTTCCTCAAGGCGAACCCGCGCTCCTGGCTGTTTTGGGGGTCGGTCGCACTCGCGGCCGGAGCGGCGTTCTTCGCGCTCTGGCTCGGCGTCGCGGTGTTCGAGGCCGCGGGGGCGTTCGACGCCGCGACCGCCGACACCGTACGCACCTGGCTCGCCGTGCCGACGATGGTCGCCGCGGCGATGACCGCCGGCTACACCGGCTTCCTGTTCGGCCAGGCCGAGGGTCGCGACCTGTGGCAGTCGCCGCTGCTGTTCTGGCACCTGATCGTGCAGGCGCTCGCTGTCGGCGGTGGCGCACTCGTCGTCCTCGCGGCGGCCTTCGACCTCGCCGACGACGCGAACGCGTTGCTGGTACGGGTCTTCGCTCTCGCTACCGCCGGGCACGTCGTGATGCTGCTGCTCGAGTACTTCGGCCGGCATCCGACGCGGAACGCCTCGGCCGCGGCGCACATGATCCTGCGCGGGCGCTACGCGCGCCTGTTCTGGTCCGGGCTCGCCGCCGCCGTCGTGAGCGTGGTGCTCGCGGCCTTCGGCTGGACCGGCGCGCTCGCGCTGCCGCTCGTCGGCGGCCTCCTCGTCCAGTTCGCCCTGCTCGCGTACGAGAGCGTCTTCGTCCGTGCCGCGCAGGACGTCCCCCTCTCCTGACGTGAAGGAGTAACCCGTGACCGAGCTGCTGCCAGGCGCACGTACCCACGAGCACCTGCGCAACTTCCCGCCAGTGGAGAAGTGGGACGACCACGTCGAGTACGACGCGAAGGCGCACCCGCGCAAGGTCGCGCGCCGCTACATGCTCATCCCCACGACGTGCTTCAACTGCGAGTCTGCGTGCGGCCTGCTCGCGTACGTCGACAAGGACGACCTGTCGGTCAAGAAGGTCGAGGGCAACCCCGCACACCCCGGCTCGCGCGGCCGCAACTGCGCCAAGGGACCGGCGACGATCAACCAGATCAACGACCCCGAACGCATCCTGTACCCGTTGCGACGCACGGGAAAGCGCGGTGCGGGCGGCTGGGAACGGGTCAGCTGGGACGAGGCGCTCGACGACATCGCCGGGCGCATCTCGCGCGCGATCCGCGAGGAGCGCCACGAGGAGGTCATGTACCACGTCGGCCGTCCCGGCGAGGACGGCTTCGCGGAGCGGTTCCTCGCCGCGTGGGGCGTCGACGGGCACAACAGCCACACCAACGTCTGCTCGTCCGGCGCGCGGTTCGGCATGACGTTGTGGGGCGGATACGACCGGCCGTCGCCCGACCACGCCAACGCCAAGGTGATCCTGCTGCTGTCGAGTCACCTCGAGACGGGCCACTACTTCAACCCGCACGCGCAGCGCATCATGGAGGGCAAGCAGTCGGGCGCGAAGCTCGTCGTCATCGACTCGCGCATGTCGAACACCGCCAGCCACGCCGACCTCTGGATCGCACCGTGGCCGGGCAGCGAGGCGGCGATCCTGCTCGCCATCGCCGCGCACCTGTTGCGTACCAGGAAGATCGACGAGGCGTTCATGCGCCGCTGGTTCAACTGGCGCACCTACCTCGCCGAGCGCCACCCCGACGCCGAGCCCACGTTCGAGGCGTTCCTCGACCGGCTCGAGGCCGACTATGCGGAGTACACCTTCGCGTTCGCGGCCGAGGAGGCGCAGGTGCCCGTCGAGCGGCTGGAGGAGCTCGCCGAGCTCGTCGCCGACTCCGACCACCGGCTCGCCTCGCACATCTGGCGGTCAGCGGCCGCGGGCAACCTCGGTGGCTGGCAGGTCGCGCGCGCCCTGTGGTTCGTGCTCGGTCTCACCGGCTCGATCGGCACCGAGGGCGGTACCAGCCCCAACGGCTGGAACAAGTTCATCCCGCACGGCCCGCTGATGCCCGAGGCGCACGACCACTGGAACGAGCTCGCGTGGCCGGCCGAGTACCCGATGTCGTGCAACGAGATGTCGATCCTGCTGCCGCACATGCTCGAAGAGGGCCGCGGCAAGCTCGATGTGTACTTCAGCCGCGTGTTCAACCCGATCTGGACGTACCCCGACGGGTTCACCTGGATGCGTGCGCTGTCCGACGAGGACAAGGTCGGGCTGCACGTCGCGCTCACGCCGAACTGGTCGGAGACCGCGGAGTTCGCCGACTACGTGCTGCCCATGGGGCACTCGACCGAACGCCACGACACGCACTCGTACGAGACGCACTCAGCGCGCTGGCTCGGTTTCCGGCAGCCCGTTCGCCGCGTCGCCATGCAGAAGCTCGGGCAGGAGGTCACCGACACCAGGGACGCGAACCCGGGCGAGGTCTGGGAGGAGAACGAGTTCTGGATCGAGCTGTCGTGGCGCATCGACCCGGACGGCTCGCTCGGCATCAAGAAGCACTTCGAGTCGCCGTACCGTCCCGGTGAGAAGGTCACGGTCGACGAGTACTACCGCTGGGTCTTCGAGAACCAGGTGCCCGGCCTGCCCGACAAGGCCGCGGCACAGGGACTCGCCCCGCTCGACTACATGCGCAAGTACGGCGTCGTCGAAGTAGCCAATGGCCTGTACCGCCAGGACGAGCGTGCGCTCACCGACGCCGAGCTCGACGGTGCGGAGCCCGACGCGGACGGCGTCCTGCGCAAGCCGACGACCGACGACTCGGTGCCGCCGCTCATCGGCGAGGCCGGTGCCGTCGGCGTCCGGCACGAGGACGGCAGCGTCACCGCCGGCTGGCTCACGCCGTCACGCAAGCTCGAGGTCTACTCGCCGACGATGCGCGACTGGGGCTGGGAGGAGTACGCGACGCCGGGCTACATCCGCTCACACATCGCGCGCAGCGAGATCGACCTCGAGGCGGGCGAGCTCGTGCTGATGCCGACATTCCGGCTGCCCACCCTCATCCACACCAGGTCGGGCAACGCCAAGTACCTCAACGAGATCTCCAACTCCCACCCGGTCTGGATGAACTCCCGCGACGCGGAGCGTCACCAGGTCGCGACCGACGACCTGATCAGGATCACCACCTCGATCGGCTACCTCGTCGGGCGGGTGTGGGTCACCGAGGGCATCAGGCCCGGCGTCATCGCCCTGTCGCACCACATGGGCAGGTGGCGGCTGCACGATGCCGAGGGCAGCCGATGGGTGTCCGGCCTCGTCGACATCACCCACCCGGCCGGCGACGACTCGTGGCTGTTGCGCTACCGCGGCGGCGTCGAGCCCTTCGAGTCGGCCGACAAGGACTCGTCGCGGATCTGGTGGAGCGACCCCGGCGTGCACCAGAACCTCGCCTTCGGCGTGCAGCCCGACCCGCTGTCCGGAATGCACTGCTGGCTGCAGAAGGTGCGCGTCGAACGTGCGCATGCCGACGACAGGTACGGCGACGTCTACGTCGACACCGAGGCCTCCCGACGGGTCTATCAGGAGTGGCTCGCGAAGACGCGACCAGGCCCGGGTCCGGGCGGGCAGCGACGTCCCGAGTTCCTGATGCGCCCGGTGAAGCCGAAGCGGCGCGCGTTCCGGGTGGACGGCTCATGAGTCTGCTCGGCCTGCGGCGCGGCGGCGTCGACGCCACACAGGTGCGCGAAGCACTCGCGACGGTGCGCGACCCGGAGATCGGCCGGACGCTCGACGAGCTGGGCATGCTCGGCGACGTCTCGGTCGACCGGCGCGGCGGCGTCCGCGTGCCGGTCGCGCTGACGACCCAGGAGTGCCCGCTGGCCGACGAGATCCGTGCCTCCGTCGCGACCGCCGTGCGTACGGTCGACGGCGTCACCGACGTCGACGTCACCATGAGCGTGATGGACGACCGCAGGCGGGGCGAGGTGGGTCGGCTGCTGCACTCGACCCGCACACCGCTCACGTCCGGGCTCGGCGGCGGGCCGCGCGTCTACGCGGTGGCGAGCGGCAAGGGCGGTGTCGGCAAGTCCACGGTGACCGCCAACCTCGCCGTCGCGCTCGCTCGATCGGGACAACGCGTGGCCGTGCTGGACGCCGACGTGTGGGGCTACTCGATGCCGCAGCTGTTCGGCGTACGACGCGCGCCGATCGCGTTCGAGGGCATCATGCTGCCGGTGCCCGCGTACGGTGTCTCGCTGATGTCGATCGGCTTCTTCGTCGACGAGGACCAGCCCGTCGTGTGGCGTGGACCCATGCTGCACAAGGCGTTGCAGCAGTTCATCGACGACGTGTACTGGGGCGAGATCGACACCCTGCTCGTCGACCTGCCGCCCGGCACCGGCGACGTCGCGCTCTCGGTGCTGCAGCTGCTGCCCGACGCCGCTCTCGTCGTCGTGACGACGCCGCAGCGCGCCGCGCGCTCGGTCGCCTCGCGCGTCGGCCGGCTCGCGCAGGAGGCCGGCATGCCGATCGCCGGCGTGGTGGAGAACATGTCCGCCGCCGTGTGCCGCGACTGCGGCTCGCACACCGCCGTGTTCGGCGTGGGCGGCGGCGTCGAGCTCGCCGAGCAGGTGGGTGCGCGGGTGCTCGGTCAGGTGCCGCTCGACGTCGACCTGCGCGAGGCCGGCGACCGCGGCGTACCCGCGGTGATCGAGGCGCCCGACTCGGCGTCGTCGGTCGCCCTGCGGCGCGTGGCGGAGACCCTCCCGGCGGTGCGCCGCGACGTGGTGCGCCGCTCGCTGCCGCTCACCGTCGTCTGACCCCGCCGCCACGTCCGCCCTCACCGTCCCCTGTCCGCGGTCAGCGGGGGGACGCGCGCCGGGGTGACGGCCGTCTCGGCGGGCCCTTGGTGACGGCGACGACGTCGCGCAGCAGGCCGGTCAGCCGCCGCCCCGCGGGCCAGACGACGCGCAGTGTGCGTTCGAGGTCGACGTCGGTGACAGGCACCGCCACCAGCCGGTGTGACGCCAGCTCGTCGGCCACCGCGAGCGAGCTCAGCACGGCGGGCCCGAGGCCCTCCTCGACCGCCGCCTTGATGGCCGTCGTCGACGACAGCTCGACGATCGGGCGTGCGAACGGGGCGTACGGCGCGAGGACCGACTCGAGGGTGTCGCGGGTGCCGGAGCCCGGCTCACGGTGGACGAGGGGAGCCGCCGCGAGCTCGCCCGCCGGGATGGGCTTCCTGCGACGTGCCCACCGGTGGCCGGGCGCGACGACGACCTGCAGATGGTCGCCGCCGACCACGCGGGCCTGCACGCCGTCCGGCGCCTCCGGGCACTCGACGAAGCCGAGGTCGGTGTCGCCGGCGAGCACGAGCCGCGCGACCTCGGTGGAGTTCACGACCTGCAGCGAGACGGTGGTGTCGGGCCGCCGGGTGCGCAGGTCGGCGAGCCAGTGCGGCATCAGGTACTCGGCGATCGTCATGCTCGCCGCGATGCGCAGCCGTCCCTCGTGCCGCGAGCGGAGTGCCGCGACGCCCGCGTCGAGCGCGACGGCGGCCGACACGACCTGCTTGGCCCAGTCCGCGACGACGGCGCCGTCGCCGGTGAGCCGCGAGCCGTGCGCGGAGCGTTCGATCAGCTGCAGGCCGAGCAGGCTCTCCAGGTGCCTGATCCGCGACCCCGCGGCCGGCTGGGAGATGCCGTGGTCGCGCGCGGCGCGGCCGAGACTGCCGAGCCGGGCGACGCTGAGCAGCAGGTCGAGCGCGCCGATCTCCGGCACCCGTGACGGCAGCGGCCCGCCGAGCCGCTGCCCGTCGTCGTCGCTCACGCGGACGACGATAGCTGGGACACTCTTGCGGACGTCGGACGAGTCGAGAGGGAGGGGTGCCGGATGGCGGGTCGTGCCGTACTGGTGACAGGGGGGTCGCGCGGCATCGGGCGCGCGGTGGCCGAGGCGTTCGCCGAGCGCGGTGACCGCGTCGCCGTGCACTACCGGTCGAATCCCGACCTCGCCGAGGAGGTGCGCGGGGCGCTGCCGGGCGACGGACACGTCGTCGTGCGGGCCGACATCGCCGACCCCGACGCCGTCCGTCGCATGGTCGACGAGGCGGCCGAGGGCCTCGGCGGCCTCGACGTCCTGGTGAACAACGCGGGCATGCACGTCGACCACCCGATCGAGTCGACGGACTACGACGCGTGGCAGGCGGCCTGGTCCACCATCATCGGCACCAACCTGCTCGGCGCCGCCAACGTCACGTGGTGCGCCGTACGGCACCTGCGGCAGCGGCCGGGCGCGCGCATCGTCAACGTCTCGTCGCGTGGCGCGTTCCGCGGCGAGCCGGTGTCGCCGGCGTACGGCGCGAGCAAGGCGGCGCTGAACTCCTTCGGCCAGTCGATCGCCCAGGCACTGGCGCCGCTCGACATCGTCGTGTCGGCCGTGGCGCCCGGCTTCGTCGAGACCGACCTGGGCATGGGCGGCCTCGACGCCGAGAAGGCCGCCGGGCGTCGCGCGCAGAGCCCGTTCGGGCGGGTCGCGTACCCTGCGGAGATCGCCGCCGCCGTCGTCTGGCTCGCGTCACCCGAGGCGCAGTGGGCGAGCGGCGCGATCCTCGACCTCAACGGCGCGTCCTACCTGCGCACCTGACCCGCCGGACCACGGACAGGATCCCGAGACCGAGCCCGTGAGGGGCACCCTCACCGTGCCATGGAGGCTGTTGCGTTTTCGGGCGACTCGGCTTGATGATCTTGGTGGTGTCGGGACTGTGTTGCCAGGATGTTGTGATGGCGAGGGATTTCCGACCTGTTGATCGTGACCAGCAGTTCTTGTTGCCGCCGGATATGC
>WHST01000119.1 GCA_009379955.1 Streptosporangiales bacterium
CCCGCCGCACCGGGCTCACCACCGCCCACCAACAGCGAGTTGCCACCCGCCGCGAGCTACGACAGGATCAGTCATGAACCCCCGCCAGTGGTTGGGTATTACGCCCCCGAACTGGTGCATTTGGTCAGACGCGCCTCGGTGCCCAGGCGGGACCCGCGGCGATCAAGGACATCACGGAGCGCGCGGGGTTCACGCGCTTCCGGCAGGCGGCGGAGACACCGTTCAACCTCGTCTACGAGGTGCGGGCCTGAGCGTCTCGGGGCGCATCAGGGCACGGGGGTGAAGGTTCACGGCGGGTCGTCTCGGGCAGGTACGTAGACTTCCCGCCGTGAACCAGACCCCCGACACGACGTCTCGCCCGGCCGAGCTGCCGTCGCAGTACACGCCCGCCGACGTCGAGGCGCGGCTCTACGCACGCTGGACCGAGGCGGACCTGTTCACCGCCGACCCGGGCAGCGGCCGGCCGCCGTACACCATCGTCATCCCGCCGCCGAACGTCACCGGCTCGCTCCATCTCGGGCACGCGTTCCAGCACACACTGATGGACGCCCTCACCCGCCGGCGGCGGATGCAGGGGTACGAGGCGCTGTGGCTGCCCGGCATGGACCACGCCGGCATCGCCACCCAGACGCTCGTCGAGCGGCGGCTCGCCGAGGAGGGCAAGAGCCGGCACGATGTCGGCCGCGAGGCCTTCGTCGAGCGCGTCTGGGAGTGGAAGGAGCAGTACGGCGGCCAGATCCTCGGCCAGATGCGCCGGTTGGGTGACGGCGTCGACTGGTCGCGCGAGCGCTTCACCATGGACGAGGGCCTGTCGCGGGCCGTCCTGACCATGTTCAAGCGGCTGTTCGACGACGACCTCGCCTACCGCGCCGAGCGCATCATCAACTGGTGCCCGCGCTGCCTCACCGCGCTCTCCGACATCGAGGTCGACCACAAGGACGTCGAGGGCGAGCTCGTCTCGCTGCGGTACGGCGACGGCGACGACTCGATCGTGGTCGCGACGACGCGTGCCGAGACGATGCTCGGTGACACCGCGGTCGCGGTGCACCCCGACGACGAGCGGTACAAGCACCTCGTCGGCCGCGAGGTCACGCTGCCGCTGACCGGCCGGCGCATCCCGGTCGTCGCCGACCCGCACGTCGACCCGGAGTTCGGCAGCGGCGCGGTCAAGGTCACCCCCGCCCACGATCCCAACGACTTCGAGATCGGCCGCCGGCACGGGCTGCCGTCGGTCACCGTCCTCGACGAGCGGGGACAGGTGACGGCGCACGGGCCGTTCGAGGGGCTCGACCGGCTCGAGGCGCGGCCCGCCGTCGTGGCGGCGCTGCGCGAGGACGGCCGGGTGGTCGCCGAGCGGCGCCCGTACACCCACGCCGTCGGTCACTGCTCGCGCTGCGACACGGTCGTGGAGCCGCGGCTGTCGCTGCAGTGGTTCGTCCGCGTCGGCCCGCTGGCCAAGGCCGCGGGCGACGCCGTGCGCGACGGGCGGGTCACCATCCATCCGAAGGAGCTGGAGTACCGCTACTTCGACTGGGTCGACAACATGCACGACTGGTGCATCTCGCGCCAGCTGTGGTGGGGGCACCGCATCCCCGTCTGGTACGGGCCGGACGGCGAGGTCGTGTGCGTCGGCCCCGACGACGAGGCGCCCACCGGCGAGGGCTGGCGGCAGGACCCCGACGTGCTCGACACGTGGTTCTCGTCCGGCCTGTGGCCGGTCTCGACGCTCGGCTGGCCCGACGACACCGCCGACCTGCGCCGGTTCTATCCGACCGACGTGCTGCTCACCGGCTACGACATCCTCTTCTTCTGGGTCGCCAGGATGATGATGTTCGGCATCTACGCGATGGCCGACCGCGGGCCCGAGGGCGCCGTGCCGTTCCGCACGATCGCGCTGACCGGGCTGATCCGCGACAAGCACGGCAAGAAGATGAGCAAGTCGCGCGGCAACACCGTCGACCCGCTCGACTGGATGGACACCTACGGGTCCGACGCCCTGCGCTTCACCCTTGCGCGCGGCGCCAACCCCGGGCAGGACGTCCCGATCGGCGAGGAGTGGGTGCAGGGCTCGCGCAACTTCTGCAACAAGCTGTGGAACGCCGCGCGCTTCGCCCTGCTCAACGGTGCCGACGCCGGCGCACCGCTGCCGCCGGTCGAGCGCCGCACCCCGGCGGACCGGTGGATCCTGTCCCGGCTGCACCGCACGCTCGCCCAGGTCGACGACCTGTACGAGGACCTGCAGTTCGCCAAGGTCGCCGACGCGCTGTTCCACTTCACCTGGGACGAGTTCTGCGACTGGTACGTCGAGATCGCCAAGGCGCAGATCGACCGCGGCGACGACGGTGCCGCCGGCACCCGCGCGGTGCTCGGGCACGTGCTCGACCACCTGCTGCGCGCCCTGCACCCGGTCGTCCCGTACGTCACCGAGGAGCTGTGGACCGCGCTCACCGGCCGCGAGACCGTGGTGACCGCGTCGTGGCCGGCGGGCGACGCGACGTTCGCCGACGCGGAGGCGGAGCGCGAGACGTCCGCGCTGATCGACGTCGTCACCGAGATCCGCAGGTTCCGCGCGGAGCAGCGGCTGCGTCCAGGGCAGCGCGTGCCCGCGCGCCTCGACCTCGGCAGCCTGCCGCTGCACGGCAGCGTCGACGTCCTGCGCGCGCTGGCGCGGCTCGACGACGAGGGCGACGACTTCGCGACCACGGCGACCCTCGAGGTGGCCGACGCGACCGTCGCGCTCGACCTGCGCGGGGCGATCGACGTCGGCAAGGAACGCGCGAGGCTGACCCGCGACCTGGATGCCGCGCACAAGTCGAAGGCGCAGGCGGAGGGCAAGCTGGGCAACGCGAGTTTCGTCGAGCGGGCGCCGGCCGAGGTCGTCGAGAAGACGCGAAAGCGCGTCGCCGAGGCGGACGACGACATCGCCCGCCTGCAGGCGCGCCTCGCGGCGCTCCCGGAGGACGGCTCATGACGCGCATGGAAGCGATGGAGCTCGACGAGCGAGCCGGAGGTAGGGGTCGCGACGCTTGGGGTGGGGGTGTTCGCCTTGTCGCGACTCCTGCCGGAGGGGAGCGAGGAGGCGATCGCGCATGACACGCATGGAGGAGGTCGACCGCGCGCTGCTGCAGCGGTGGCCCGAGACGCGGATGGAGCCGAGCCTCGACCGGATCCGGCTGCTGATGGACCTGCTCGGCGAGCCGCAGCGCGCGTTCACGTCCATCCACCTCACCGGCACCAACGGCAAGACGAGCACCGCGCGGATGATCGACGCGCTGCTGCGCGAGCTCGGCCTGCGCGTGGGTCGGTACTCCAGCCCGCACCTGCAGGACGTCCGCGAGCGGATCGCGCTGGAGGGCGTGCCGATCGACGAGGAGCGCTTCGTCGCGGCGTACGACGACATCCTCCCGTACGTCGGCATCGTCGAGGAGCGGCTCGGCGTGCCGATGAGCTTCTTCGAGGTCGTCACCGGCATGGCCTACGCCGCGTTCGCCGACGCACCCGTCGACGTCGGCGTGGTCGAGGTCGGCCTCGGCGGGACGTGGGACGCGACGAACGTGATCGACGCGTCCGTCGCCGTCATCACTCCGATCTCGCTCGACCACATGCACCTGCTCGGCGACGACGTCGAGCAGATCACCACGGAGAAGGCGGGCATCATCAAGCCGGACGGCTTCGCCGTGATGGCGCAGCAGCCGGTGGAGGCCGCCGAGATCATCCTGCACCGCTGCGTCGAGGTCGGCGCGACGGTCGCCCGCGAGGGCCTGGAGTTCGGCGTGCTCGCGCAGGAGGTCGCCGTCGGTGGGCAGCTCGTCAGCCTGCGCGGCCTCGAGACCGTCTACGAGGACGTGTTCGTGCCGCTGCACGGCGGGTACCAGGCGAACAACGCGGTCCTTGCGCTCGCCGCCGTCGAGGGGTTCAGCGCGAAGAAGACCCTCGACGACGAGCTCGTCCGCGCCGCGTTCGCCGGGGTCAGCTCGCCGGGACGGCTGGAGGTCGTGCGGCGCAGCCCGACGGTGCTCGTCGACTCCTCGCACAACCCCGCGGGCATGCGCGCCACCGTCGCCGCGCTCGACGAGTCGTTCTCGTTCCAGCGGCTCGTCGGTGTCGTCGCCGCGATGGGCGACAAGGACGTCCCCGGGCTCCTCGAGACGCTGGAGCCCGTCCTCGACCGCATCGTCGTGACGAGGAACACCTCCGACCGGTCGATGCCGCCCGGCGAGCTCGGCGAGCTCGCCGAGCAGATCTTCGGCGGCGACCGCGTCACCGTCGTCGACCGGCTCGACGCGGCGCTCGACGTCGCGATCGGCCAGGCCGAGGAGGGCAGCGACCTCGTCGCGTCCGGGCTCGGCGTGCTCGTGACAGGATCGGTGGTGACCGCGGGCGACGCGCGCCTGCTGCTCGGTGGGGAGATCGCGTGAGGGGTCAGCGCAAGGCGGGCACGCATGAGTGAGCCGGTCGGACAGCGTGTCCGGCGGCCGCTCATCGACGTGAACAAGGTGACCAGGCGGTTCTGCACGATCCTGCTCGTGTTCGAGGCGGTCGTCGGGGTGTTGGCGACCTCGGTCGGCGCCTATCTCCAGGGCTACTCGCCGCTGCGCGCGTGGGTGGTCGGCGGCACGTTCGCGCTGCTCGCGCTCGTGCTGTGCGGGTTCCTCCGGCACACGTGGGCGTACGTCGTCGGCTCGGTGCTGCAGCTGGTCGCGATCGCGGCGGGCTTCCTCGTGTCCGCGATGTTCGTCCTCGGCGTGATCTTCGCCGGGCTGTGGGTGGCGGCGCTGTGGTGCGGGCGCATCGCCCACCCGCACGAGCGTTAGCCTGGTGCCTACCGCACCAGCTCCCGGAGGGATCCCTCACCGTGCCCGTCGAGTCGTTGTTCCCCCGACTCGAGCCGCTCCTGCCGCTCGTCCAGAAGCCGATCCAGTACGTCGGCGGTGAGCTGAACTCCGTCACGCGTGACTGGGACGAGGCGAGCGTGCGGTGGTGCCTCATGTACCCGGACGCGTACGAGGTGGGCCTGCCCAACCAGGGTGTGCAGATCCTCTACGAGGTGCTCAACGAGATGCCGGGGGTGCTCGCCGAGCGCACGTACAGCGTGTGGCCCGACCTCGAGCGGTTGATGCGCGAGCACGGCATCGCGCAGTTCACCGTCGACGCCCACCGTCCGGTCGGCGCGTTCGACCTGTTCGGCATCTCGTTCGCCACCGAGCTCGGCTACACCAACCTGCTGAGCGCACTCGACCTCGCCGGCATCCCGCTCGACGCCGCCGACCGCGACGAGTCGCACCCGGTGGTGCTCGCCGGCGGGCACGCCGCGTTCAACCCTGAGCCGGTCGCCGACTTCATCGACGCCGCCGTGCTCGGCGACGGCGAGGAGGTCGTCGGCGCGATCACGGAGGTCGTGCGCGAGTGGAAGGGGGAGGGTGGGCCCGGCGGGCGCGACGAGCTGCTGCGCCGGCTCGCCGTCAGCGGCGGCGTCTACGTCCCGCGCTTCTACGACGTCGACTACCTGCCGGACGGCCGGATCCGCCGGGTGGCGCCGAACCGTCCGGGCATCCCGTTCCGGGTGCACAAGCACACCGTCTCCGACCTCGACGAGTGGCCGTACCCCAAGAAGCCGCTGGTGCCGCTCGCCGAGACCGTGCACGAGCGGTACAGCGTCGAGATCTTCCGCGGCTGCACGCGCGGCTGCCGGTTCTGCCAGGCCGGCATGATCACCCGGCCGGTGCGCGAGCGCTCGATCACGACCATCGGCGACATGGTGAAGCAGGGCATCGAGGCGAGCGGCTTCGAGGAGGTCGGCCTGCTCTCGCTGTCGAGCGCCGACCACTCCGAGATCGGCGAGGTCGCCAAGGGCCTGGCCGACAGGTACGAGGGCAGCAACGTCTCGCTCTCGTTGCCGTCCACCCGGGTCGACGCGTTCAACGTCACGCTCGCCAACGAGCTGTCCCGCAACGGCCGCCGCTCCGGGCTGACGTTCGCGCCCGAGGGCGGGTCGGAGCGCATGCGCAAGATCATCAACAAGATGGTCAGCGAGGACGACCTCATCCGCACGGTCGCCACGGCGTACGAGAACGGCTGGCGGCAGGTGAAGCTGTACTTCATGTGCGGCCTGCCCACCGAGACCGACGAGGACGTGCTCGCGATCGCCGACCTCGCCAAGCGGGTCATCGACACCGGCAGGAAGGCGAGCGGCCGCGGCGACATCAGGTGCACGGTGTCGATCGGCGCGTTCGTGCCCAAGCCGCACACGCCGTTCCAGTGGGCGGCACAGACCGACTGGCAGACCGTCGACGAGCGGCTGGCCAAGCTGCGCGACAACGTCCGGCGCGACCGCAGGTACGGCAAGGCGATCGGCTTTCGCTACCACGACGGCAAGCCGAGCACGATCGAAGGCCTGCTGTCCCGCGGCGACCGCCGGGTGGGCGCCGTCATCCGCGAGGTGTGGCGCGACGGCGGGCGGTTCGACGGCTGGAGCGAGTACTTCTCGTACGACCGCTGGGCCGACGCCTGCGCGCGGGTCTTCGCCGACTCCCCGCTGAGCCTCGACTGGTTCACCGTCCGCGAGCGCGACGGCGTGGAGGTGCTCCCGTGGGACCACCTCGACTCCGGCCTCGACCGCGACTGGCTGTGGGAGGACTGGCAGGACGCCGTCAACGAGGTCGAGGTCGAGGACTGCCGCTGGACCCCGTGCTACGACTGCGGCGTCTGCCCGAGCATGGGCACCGAGATCCAGATCGGCCCCACCGGCAAGACCCTCCTCCCCCTGACCCCGGTCTGACCACCCCTACTGGGGACCCGGCTGGGGCTGGCACCACGACCGGGACCCCAACGGGGTCAGTCGAGGGCGAAGAGGGCGCGGAGGTGGGTCGCGCGGTCCGGGAGGGCCTGCGCCCGGGTCAGCAGCGTGGTCTCCACGAGCTCGGCGAGCGTCCCGCGGATGGCCTGGAGCTCGCCGTCGGTCAGCTGGGGGACCCGGCCGGTGAGCCGCCGCACCTCGGCGGCGACGATGCCGTCCGACCAGGTGCGCAGCTCGTCGACCAGGAGCGCGTGCTCCTCCCGCGCGGTACGCATGTCACCGCGACGGGCGTCGCAGCGACGACCACACGAGCAACCAGGTCGCCAGCACGACGAGGGTGACGCCCACCGGGACGTGCAGGGCGAGCTGGCCCGCGCCGCCGAAGGCGCTCTGCGCGAAGCCCGCGAGCAGCAGGACGAGGCCGGCGACCGACGGCCACCACGGGCCGCGGCCGGGGCGCCAGACGAGGATCGCCGCGACGAGCGTCACGAGGCCGAACACGTGCACGAACGTCGAGCCGCCGCCGTGGAGCACGCGCGCCGACGTCACGCCCTCGAGCAGCTCACCGGCCGTCCCTGTCTGGAGCAGCAGCGACACCAGCTCCAGGGCGACCGCGACACGGAACAGCCACAGCGTCCAGCCGGGTGAACGCCGCGTATCGGGCGTCGCGGGCATGCCTTGCGTCACGGTGAACCAGCCTCCAGCGGGTCGCGGTGGAACCTCACGGCGTGGCTCATCCTCGTCCCCTCGACGCCGTCCGTCGTCGGGCCGGGGAGGACCGCTCGACTACGCGCTGGGGCGTACGCAGAACACGTCGGCGTACGTCAGTCGACGTAGCCCGGATGCGCCGCGGGAGCGTCGACCGGGAGGCGCCACCAGCGCGTGGCGACCCGGGACGCGGCCTCGGCGAGCGCGGTGGCCGGGTGCCCCCAGCCGAGCAGCGCGGGGACGTCGGCGAGCCTGGCGAGGTAGCGGTGGTACGTCTGGCCGCCGTCGACGTCGGGCCGGCGCGGCTCGAACCGGCAGATGCGGCCCACGGTGCCCACGTGGGCGTACGCGGGACCGCCCCGACAGCCGACCTCCTGGTACCCGAGGTGGACGACCTCGGTGACGACGACCTGGCTCTCCTCCCACGCCTCGCGCCGCAGCGTGCCGAACAGGTCGACGTCGCGCGGGTCCGGCATGCCGCCGGGGAGGTGGGTGGAGCCGTCGGCGCGTACCTGGATCAGGCAGCGTCCCGTGCCGTCGAGCAGCAGCCCGTACACGCCGGTGACGGGCAGCCGGCTCGGCACCAGCGCCGCCTGCCAGCGATAGGCAACATTGACATCAACAGTCACATCAGCCTCAACCGTCACACGCTGACCGTACCGCCGACCGCCCGCCGATCCCGGCAGGCACGACCGTAGGGTCGGCTCATGGCCAAGCCGCAACCCGACCGCGAGGCCGACGTCCCCGTCCAGCGGCTGCGCGTCAGGTACGCCAAGCGCGGCCGCCTCCGGTTCGTGAGCCACCGCGACTTCCAGCGCGCGCTCGAACGGGCGCTGCGCCGGGCGGGCGTCCCGGTGGCGTTCTCCGGCGGGTTCAGCCCGCGCCCGCGCATCTCGTACGCGGGCGCCGCGCCGACGGGTGCCGCGAGCGAGGCCGAGTACTTCGAGGTGTCGGTCACGGAACGTGTCGACCCGGAAACCATCCGTCTCCGGCTCGACGCGTCGCTCCCGGACGGCCTCGACGCCGTGGCCGTGATCGAGGCGCCGCCCGGCGCGCCCGGCCTCGCGGATCTGCTGGTCGCGTCGCGGTGGGAGATCGTCCTGCCGGGCGTCGACGAGTCCGAGCTCGCCGGTGCGGTCGACGCCTTTCTCGCCGCGGAGACGGTCGAGGTCGAGCGCATGACGAAGAAGGGACTGCGCCGGTTCGACGCCCGCGCGGCGGTCGCCCGCGGCGCCGTCCGGGCAGGCCCGGCGCGTTCCGGCGACGGTTCGGGCGGGCTCTGTGCGATACTGGACCTGGTCGTCAGGCACGGCACACCCGCCGTTCGCCCTGATGACGTACTCACCGGCCTTCGTGACCTGACCGGTCTGCAGCCGCCGTCACCCGCTGAGGTGACGAGGCTCACTCAGGGGCCGTGGGACGACGAATCCGGTGAGATGCTCGATCCGTTCGCCCCTTTGACAGGGGCGCCGCGCGGTACGTAGCCGCGCGCGAGGGTCGGTGCAGGCCAGGACTTCATCGGGACCGCGGTTCCGATGAGAACAACACAACGGGTCCCGATCCGGCGCGGAAGACGCGACGAGGGGTCCACAGGGAGACAACAGCATGCAGGAAAACGATTCGACCGGCGGGGAGAACGGCGAGACCACCTCGACCGTGACGACGGGGGACGACGCCGGCCAGGCCGGCACGACCGCCGAGAGCCCCGCGAAGAAGACCGCCAGGACCGCGAAGAAGTCCGCGACGAAGAAGGTCGCGAGCAAGCGGACGGCGGCCAAGAAGACCACCCGCAAGAGCGCCACGAAGCTCGCCGCGCCGCCGGGCGCCGAGCCCGCCGCGGAGACGCCCGCCGGCGACCCGATGCCGCAGCTGGCCGCCGAGCCCGCGCCGCGCACGGCGGAGCCGGCCGACGCCGTGCCCGAGCCGGCCAGGCCGGCGTCGAGGCGCAGCGCGAGCCGACCGCCAGGACCCCCCGACCCCGTGTTCCTCCCGCCGCGACCCGTCCCCGGGGCGGCCGTCGTCGACGACGACACCGAGGACGACGACGAGGCGCCGGCGGAGCGACCGGCCAGGAAGGCGACCGCCAGGAAGGCCGGCAAGAAGGCGGCCGCGAAGAAGTCGGGCCGGCAGGCCGACCGCGCCGACGACGAGTCCGAGAAGTCTGAGAAGTCCGAGACGTCCGCTTCGCCGGCCGCCGAGGACGCGCGGGACGCCGACACGACCGCCGACACGACCGCCGACACCGGCGACCGGGACGACGCCGCGGCCGACGCCGACGACGATGACGACCGGCCCCGCAGGCGCCGGCGTCGCGGCGGACGCGGCCGGAGGCGCCGCACCGAGCAGGACGACGCCGAGAGCGACGCGGACGACACCGAGGCCGAGGCCTTGGGCGACGACGGCGACGCCGCCAAGGCCGCCTCCGACGACGGGTCGGACGAGACCGAGGAGCAGCGCACCAGCCGCCGCAGGCGCCGCAGGCGCAGGCGTGGCGGTGGGGGCGGCGGCGACGACGACTCCTCGCCGGACGACCCGCCCAACACCGTGGTCAGGGTCCGCAAGCCCCGCGAGTCCGACCCGGGTGACGAGGTCACCGCGCTCAAGGGCTCGACCAGGCTCGAGGCCAAGCGCCAGCGACGGCGCGAGGGACGCGATCCCGGCCGCCGCCGCGCGCCCGTGCTCAGCGAGTCCGAGTTCCTCGCCCGCCGCGAGGCGGTCGAGCGCACCATGGTCATCCGCCAGGTCGACGACCGCACCCAGATCGCCGTGCTCGAGGACGGCGTGCTCGTCGAGCACTACGTCGAGCGCGGCACCGGCCAGTCCTACGTCGGCAACGTCTACCTCGGCCGGGTGCAGAACGTCCTGCCCAGCATGGAGGCGGCGTTTATCGACATCGGACGCGGCCGCAACGCCGTCCTCTACGCCGGTGAGGTCAACTTCGCCGCCGGCGACCTCGGCAACCAGCCGAAGCGCATCGAGTCCGTGCTGAAGTCCGGGCAGTCCGTCCTCGTCCAGGTGACGAAGGGGCCGATCGGCCAGAAGGGCGCGCGGCTCACGTCCCAGGTGGGCCTGCCAGGCCGCTACCTCGTGTACTCGCCCGAGGGCGGTTCGGCCGGCATCAGCCGCAAGCTCCCCGACAAGGAGCGCGAGCGGCTGAAGCAGGTGCTCAAGCAGACGCTCCCCGAGAACGGCGGCGTCATCGTGCGCACGGCGGCCGAGGGTGCGAGCGAGGAGGAGCTGTCCCGCGACGTCAGCCGGCTCGCCGCCCAGTGGGAGGCGATCCAGGCCAAGGCCAAGGGCGCCAGCGCACCGGCGCTGCTCCACGAGGAGCCCGACCTCACCGTCCGGGTGATCCGCGACGCGTTCAACGAGGACGTCGCCAAGCTCGTGGTCGCCGGCGACGACTCCTGGGCGATGATCGAGCCGTACGTCGAGCACGTCGCGCCGCACCTCGCCGAGCGGGTCGAGCGGTGGACCGACTCCGACGACGTCTTCAGGGCGTACCGGATCGACGAGCAGCTGGCCAAGGCACTCGACCGCAAGGTCTTCCTGCCGAGCGGCGGCTCGCTCGTCATCGACCGCACCGAGGCGATGACCGTCGTCGACGTCAACACCGGCAAGTTCACCGGCCAGGGCGGCAACCTCGAGGAGACGGTCACCCGCAACAACCTCGAGGCCGCGGAGGAGATCGTCCGGCAGCTGCGGCTCCGCGACATCGGCGGCATCGTCGTGGTCGACTTCATCGACATGGTGCTGGAGAGCAACAGGGACCTCGTCCTGCGCCGCCTCGTCGAGTGCCTCGCCCGCGACCGCACCAGGCACCAGGTCGCCGAGGTGACCTCGCTCGGACTCGTCCAGATGACGCGCAAGCGCATCGGCCAGGGCCTGCTCGAGGCGTTCAGCACGACCTGTGACTGCTGCGACGGCCGCGGCCTGCACATCTCGCTCGAGCCGGTCGAGCACGAGCGCACCAACGGCAGCGGGCGCAAGGGCCAGGGCAAGCAGGGTGGCGGCAAGGGCAAGAAGAAGCAGCAACAGCAGCAGCAACAGCCACCGGAGCAGGCGAAGCAGAGCGCCGAGGCGATCGCCGCGATCGCCGCCTCGCTCGGCTGAGCCGGGCCGAGGTCGCCGGACGGGGTGCGATTACCGTCCGGCGGGGGTGTCGGATAGTCTTGACCCTCGGCTCGGGTGTGTACGGGCCACCGTCGACGTGCTCGACGTCGATGATGTTCTTCGATCGACCAAGGAAGAGAGTTCGCGGTGTACGCGATCGTCCGTGCTGGCGGCCATCAGGAGAAGGTCGCGGTCGGTGACGTGATCACCCTCGACCGCGTCAAGGCCGAACCGGGTGACGAGCTCACCCTGCCCGCCGTGCTCGTCGTCGACGGCGACGAGATCACCAGCGAGTCGGCCAAGCTCGCGTCGTGGAAGGTCACCGGCGAGGTGGTCGAGCACACGCGCGGCCCCAAGATCCACATCCTGCGCTACCGCAACAAGACCGGCTACAAGCGCCGCCAGGGCCACCGCCAGGACCTCACCACGGTCAAGGTCACCGGCATCGAGACGGGGAAGTGACATGGCACACAAGAAGGGCGCAAGCTCCAGCCGCAACGGTCGCGACTCCAACTCCCAGCGGCTCGGCGTGAAGCGCTACGGCGGTCAGCTCGTCGGCGCGGGCGAGATCCTCATCCGCCAGCGCGGCACCAAGTTCCACCCGGGCGCCGGCGTCGGCCGGGGCAAGGACGACACGCTGTTCGCGCTGGTCCGCGGCAACGTCGAGTTCGGCACGCGGCGGGGCCGGCGTGTCATCAACATCGTCGTCCCACCGGCGGAGTAATCCGCCAGGACACCCAGCGTCAACGAGGGCGGACCGGATCGGTCCGCCCTCGTTTCTTGTCTGTGGAGGGAGGGGAGCAGTGTGACGAGCTTCGTCGACCGGGCGGTCGTGCACGTCGCCGCGGGTAGCGGTGGGCACGGCTGCGCTTCGGTGCACCGGGAGAAGTTCAAGCCGCTCGGCGGACCCGACGGCGGCAACGGCGGTCGCGGCGGCGACGTCATCCTCGTCGTCGATCCGGGCATCACCACGCTCCTCGACTACCACCACCGCCGCCACCGCCGGGCCACCAACGGCCGTCCCGGGCAGGGCTCCAACCGTTACGGCGCCGACGGCGACGACGTCGTGCTGTCCGTCCCCGACGGCACCGTCGTCACCACCCCGGACGGCGAGCTGCTCGCCGACCTCGTCGGCGCCGACTCCCGCTTCGTCGTGGCCAAGGGCGGGCGCGGCGGCCTCGGCAACGCGGCGCTCGCGTCGCCGCGTCGCAAGGCTCCCGGCTTCGCCCTGCTCGGCGAGCCGGGGCACGAGGCCGAGATCGTGCTCGAGCTCAAGACCGTCGCGGACGTCGCGCTCGTCGGCTTCCCCAGCGCCGGCAAGTCCTCGCTCATCGCGGCGCTCTCCGCGGCCCGGCCGAAGATCGCCGACTATCCGTTCACGACGCTGGTCCCCAACCTCGGCGTGGTCGACGCGGGAGGGTTCAGGTTCACCGTCGCGGACGTGCCCGGGCTCATCCCGGGGGCGAGCGAGGGCAAGGGGCTCGGCCTGGAGTTCCTCAGGCACGTCGAGCGCTGCCACGCGCTCGTGCACGTCGTCGACTGCGGCACCCTCGAGTCACGCAGGGACCCGCTCACCGACCTCGACCTGATCGAGCGCGAGCTCGCCGCCTACCGCGCCGAGGGGATCCCGCTCGCCGAGCGTCCGGTGATCGTCGCGCTGAACAAGGCCGACCTGCCCGAGGGCAGAGAGCTCGCCGACATGGTGCGACCCGACCTCGAGGCCCGCGGCTACCGGACGGTGACGGTCTCCGCCGTGAGCCGCGCCAACCTCGACCAGCTGGCGTACGCGATGGCCGACCTCGTCAGGCACGCCCGCGCGAGCCTGCCGGTGGTGGAGCCGACGCGGCCCGTCCTGCGCCCCCGCCCGATCGCCGGAGCCGTGCCGTTCACCGTGTCGCTGGAGGACGACGTCTACGTCGTCCGCGGGGAGCAGCCGGAGCGCTGGGTGCGGCAGACACAGTTCAGCAACGACGAGGCCGTCGGCTACCTGTCCGACCGGCTGAACCGGCTGGGCGTCGAGCGCAAGCTGCTCGAGCTCGGCGCGACCCCGGGCTGCGACGTGCGGATCGGCGACGACGACCACGCCGTGATCTTCGCCTGGGAGCCGACGATGGGCATCGAGGCCGACGTCCTCGGCCCGCGCGGCGGCGACGTCCGGCTGTCCGCGCCTGGCCGCCGTCGCCGTCAGGACGACGGCGGCACCGACGGCGAGACCTCATGAGGACCGACGTCGCCACCGCGAAGCGGGTGGTCGTCAAGGTCGGCTCGTCGTCGCTGACGACGCGCGACGGCGGTCTCGACGAGTCGCGACTCGCCGCCCTGGTGCAGGTGCTGGCGAAGCGCAGGAGCGACGGGTCGGAGGTGGTGCTGGTCTCGTCGGGTGCGATCGCGGCAGGTCTTGCGCCGTTGCGCCTGCGCAGGCGACCACGCGACCTCGCCACCCAGCAGGCCGCGGCGAGCGTCGGCCAGGGGCTGCTCCTCGCGCGCTACACCGCCGCGTTCGAGCCGTTCGGGCTCACCGTCGGCCAGGTGCTCCTCACCGTCGACGACGTGACGAGACGGCAGCACTACCGCAACGCGTACCGCACGTTCGCGAAGCTGCTCGACCTCGGCACCGTGCCCGTGGTCAACGAGAACGACACGGTGGCGACGCAGGAGATCAAGTTCGGCGACAACGACCGGCTCGCGGCTCTCGTCGCGCACCTCGTCCGCGCCGACGCGCTCGTGCTGCTGTCCGACGTCGACAGCCTGTACGACGGCGACCCGCGCCGGCCCGGGGCGACACCGATCACGACGGTGCGGTCGATCGCCGACCTCGACGGCGTCCGCGCCGGACGCGGCAGTGCGTCCGGGCTCGGCAGCGGCGGCATGGCCACCAAGGTCGAGGCCGCCGCGATCGCGACGTCGGCGGGCATCCCCGTCGTCCTTACCTCGGCCGACCGTGCGGCCGACGCGCTCGCGGGCACGCCGGTGGGCACGTACTTCGCGACCACGGGACGCCGCATGCCCAGCCGGCTGCTCTGGCTGCGGCACGCCACCGAGGCGCGCGGCCGCGTCCTGCTCGACGCCGGTGCGGTCACGGCCGTCGTCGACCGCCGTACGTCATTGCTGCCCGCGGGCATCGTCGCCGTCGAGGGCGGCTTCGTCGCCGGCGACCCCGTCGACCTCTGCACCGCCGACGGCGTGCCCGTCGCGCGCGGTCTCGTCAACTACGGCGCGGACGAGCTCCCCGCGCTGCTCGGCCGGTCGACCCGCGACCTCGCCAAGGAGCTCGGGCCTGAGTACGAGCGCGAGGTCGTGCACCGCGACGACCTCGTCCTGCTGAAGCGTCTCGATTAGCATGCGTGGCATGGAGAACGACGTGCTGACCATCGCCCGGCGCGCGCGCGAGGCGGCCACCGTCCTCGCTCCGCGCACCCGCGCCGACAAGGACGCCGCGCTCGATCTCGTCGCCGACGCGCTGCTCGAGCACCTACCGGCGATCCTCGCCGCGAACGCCGCCGACGTGGAGCGCGCACGCGAGTCCGGCCGGTCCGACACGTACGTCGACCGGCTGACGCTCGACCGCACGCGGGTGGCGGCCATCGCCGACGCGGCACGGCAGATCGCCGCGCTGCCCGACCCCGTCGGCGAGGTGGTCCGCGGCTCCGTGCTCGCCAACGGGCTCGAGCTGCGGCAGCTGCGGGTGCCACTCGGCGTCATCGGGATCATCTACGAGGGCCGACCCAACGTCACCGTCGACGCCGCCGCGCTGTGCCTCAAGAGCGGCAACGCCGTGCTGCTGCGCGGCTCGTCGTCCGCGTACGACACCAACACCGCGCTCGTCGATGCACTGCGTTCGGCGCTGGAGAAGGCCGGCCTGCCCGCCGACGCCGTCCAGCTGCTGCCGGCCGAGCGCGAGGCGGTGGGCGAGCTGATGCGGGCGCGCGGGCTCGTCGACGTGCTCATCCCGCGCGGCGGCGCCGAGCTCATCGCCACCGTCGTCGAGCAGTCGACGGTGCCGGTGATCGAGACGGGCACGGGCAACTGCCATGTCTACGTCGACGCGTCCGCCGACGTCGACATGGCCGTGCGCATCGCGGTCAACGCCAAGGCACAGCGCCCGAGCGTGTGCAACGCCGCGGAGACCCTGCTCGTGCACGCCGACGCCGCGGCGGGTTTCCTGCCGCCCGCGCTGCGCGCGCTCGCCGACGCCGGCGTGACCCTGCACACCGACGACCGCGTGGCGACGTACGCGGCAGCTGCCGGCGTCGACGTCGTGGCGGTCACGGCCGACGACTGGGACACCGAGTACGGCTCCTACGACCTCGCCGTCGGCGTCGTCGACTCGCTCGACGCCGCGGTCGTGCACATCCGCGACCACGGCACCGCCCACACCGAGGCGATCGTCACGTCGTCGCAGGACGCCGCCCGCCGCTTCGTCGCCTCGGTCGACTCGGCCGCGGTGATGGTCAACGCGTCCACCCGGTTCACCGACGGCGAGGAGTTCGGCTTCGGCGCCGAGATCGGCATCTCCACCCAGAAGCTGCACGCCCGCGGCCCGATGGGCCTGCCCGAGCTGACGTCGACCAAGTGGGTCGTCGTCGGCGACGGCCACATCCGCGGCTGAGGTAGCGGCGTCTCCTCGTTGATCACGTTAACGTGATCAACGAGGACTTCACCTCGTGCCGGGACGAGGTGAAGTCCAGGTACGTGAGGTGGAGTGGGCGGGTCGTGCCGCGTCAGGCCGTCAACCGTCGCCCTCGGCGAGCTTGGCGTAGCCGGGCTTCACGACGTCCTCGATGAGCGCCAGCCGCTCGTCGAACGGGATGAAGGCGCTCTTCAGCGCGTTCACCGTCAGCCAGCGCAGGTCGTCCCAGGTGTAGCCGAACGCGTTGACGAGCGCGGCCATCTCGTCGCTCATGCTGGTGTCGCTCATCAACCTGTTGTCGGTGTTGACGGTGACCCGGAAGTGCAGGCGACGCAGCAGGCCGATCGGGTGGTCGGCGATGGAGTCGGCTGCGCCGGTCTGGACGTTGGAGGCGGGGCACATCTCCAGGGGGACGCGCTTGTCGCGCACGTAGTCGGCGAGCAGGCCGAGCGTCGCCTTGCCGTCGGCGTCGACCGTGATGTCGTCGACGATCCGCACGCCGTGCCCGAGCCGGTGCGCTCCGCAGATCTGGAGTGCCTCCCAGATGGACGGCAGCCCGAATCCCTCGCCGGCGTGGATGGTGACGTTGCCGTTGGCCTCGCGCACGTGGTCGAACGCGTCGAGGTGGCGACTCGGCGGATAGCCGTGCTCGGCGCCGGCGATGTCGAATCCGACGACGCCCTCGTCGCGCCAGCGCACGGCCAGCTCGGCGATCTCCGACGACCTGGCGGCGTGGCGCATGGCGGTCAGCAGGGTGCCGAGGCGGATGGGGCGTCCGGCCTCACGTGCGCGCCGCTCGCCCTCGGCGAACCCGCTCAGCACCGCCTGGACGACGTCGTCGAGCTCGAGGCCGGCCTGCAGGTGCTGCTCGGGCGCGAACCGTACCTCGGCGTAGACGACGGAGTCTGCGGCGAGGTCCTCCGCACACTCGGCCGCGACCCGGGCGAGCGACTCGGTCGTCTGCATGCAGGCGACGGTGTGGTCGAACGTCTCGAGGTAGCGCTCGAGCGTGCCGGCGTTGGCGGCGTCGGCGAACCACCGGCGAAGCTCGTCGGCGTCGTAGGTCGGCAGCGGGTGACCGGCGTCGCGAGCGAGCTCGACGATCGTCGCCGGCCGCAGACCGCCGTCGAGGTGGTCGTGCAGCAGCGCCTTGGGTGCGTGCCGGATGGCCTGTGGGCTGGGCGTACGTGCCATCCCGAGAGCCTACGACGCCGCGTCGCGAAACCGGGCTACTTTGTCGCCGACGCGCTCGCCTCCTCACTCACCTACGGCAGGAGCCGCGCGCAGGTCCGCGGCGGTTGTGGCGGCGTCGCGGCCCCTACCTTCGACTCGCTCGTCGTGCTCCTGCGCTACCCGTCGCCCAACACCTGGTACTCGACGTCGGCGGTGCCCACTCCGGGGCCGGCGATCGCCTTCATGCCCGGCGGGGTCAGGTCGAGACAGCGTCCCGCGATGTACGGGCCGCGGTCGTTGATCCTGACGACCACCGACTTGTCGTTGGCCTTGTTGACCACCCGGACCATCGTGCCGAACGGCAGCGTCTTGTGCGCTGCCGTCAGCCTGCTCGGATCGAACGACTCGCCGTTCGCGGTGACCGCGCCGGTGTCGTAGTACGACGCCTCGCAGCTGCCGGTCGACACGACATCGCGGTCGGCGTACTCGTCGTCGGCCTGATCCGGCATGCGCGTGAGGCCGGGGTCCCTGCGCGGCAGCGGCGTCTCCTCCAACGCCGACCTGGCGAGGTCGCGCGACGACGGGCCGAAGCCGCCCTCGTGCTGCCGGACCTGGGCGCCGTCGACGCTCACGATGCTCGTCGCGGGGAGCTGCGCCGCCACGCGGCCGTCCTCGGCGGCCGCCTGGCTGGTGCCGAGGGCGCCGGCGCCGAGGCTCGAGAGACCGGTCATGGCGACGGCCAGCAGGGGCAGGATCGGCGGGGTCGATATTCGGGGCTTGTCGTGTGTGCGGGCGGAGCGCTTCTTGGGCGCGACCGGCCGCGGTGCGGTGTGTCTTCCCACCAAGGGCCTCTCATCGGGGACAGGACAGGACCGCTGAGGGTCGTCCACCGCACCACGAAGGGGCCGAGGCGGGGCGTCCGGCCGACAGTTGTCCGCGGCACCCGCGTGAGAGGCGACTCTCGGGGCGTGCGAGTGCCGTCCGCCAACATAACGAACCCATCACGGTAGGGACAAACGGGTCGTATCGAGTGGTCACGCGGTGCCACGGCGGAGCCGGTGCCCGCGATGCCGGCGGGACCGGCGAGAATCACCTCCATGGACACACCGGTGGCCAACGCCGCGTCACGCCGCGTGGGCATCATGGGCGGCACCTTCGACCCGATCCACCACGGCCACCTCGTCGCGGCGAGCGAGGTGGCGCACCAGTTCGGGCTCGACGAGGTGGTGTTCGTGCCCACCGGCAGGCCGTGGCAGAAGAGCGGCACCGAGGTGTCCACGGCCGAGGACCGCTACCTGATGACCGTCATCGCGACGGCGTCCAACCCGCGGTTCTGGGTGAGCCGGGTCGACATCGACCGTTCGGGCCCGACCTACACCATTGATACGCTGCGTGATGTACGCAAGGCGCTGCCGGACGCCGAGCTGTTCTTCATCACCGGTGCCGATGCGCTCGGCCAGATACTCTCATGGCATTCGGTCGACGAGATGTTCGAGCTGGCGCACTTCATCGGCTGTACGAGGCCCGGCCACCGGCTCGACGCCTCGCACCTGCCGAAGGGATCGGTCACGCTGATGGAGGTGCCGGCGCTGGCGATCTCGTCGAGCGAGGTGCGTGCGCGCGTCGCCGAGGGGGAGCCGTCCTGGTACCTCGTCCCCGACGGCGTCGTGCAGTACATCAACAAGCGCAACCTGTACGGCGTAACGGCCGTGAACCCGACAGACGGAGAAGCGAAGAGTTGACCGCAACGACCGAGGCCATCGACCTGGCCGTACTCGCGGCCGAGGCCGCATCGGACAAGCTCGCCGAGCGCGTGGTGGCGTTCGACGTCAGCGACCAGCTCTACATCGCCGACATCTTCCTGCTGTGCTCGGCGTCGAACGACCGGCAGGTACGCGCCGTCGTCGACGCGATCGAGGAGCGGCTGCTCCAGGAGGGCGTCAAGCGGCTGCGCAGGGAGGGCGAGACCGAGCGCCGGTGGGTGCTGCTCGACTTCGGTGACCTCGTCGTCCACGTCCAGTTGAACGACGACCGCGAGTACTACGACCTCGAGCGACTCTGGAAGGACTGCCCGGTGGTGCCGCTGCCGGAGTCGGCGCAGGGCCGGCCGCACAACGCGGCGGGCGGGCGCTGAGCGTGCACGGTGGTCGCCGGGTCGTGCTGTGGCGGCACGGCCAGACGCTGTGGAACCTCGAGGGTCGCTTCCAGGGGCACACCGACATCCCGCTCACCGAGGCCGGCCGGGCACAGGCGGCAGCGGCCGCGGAACGGTTGGCGTCGCTGCGTCCCGCGGCCGTCGTCTCGTCCGACCTGAGTCGCGCGGTCGTGACCGCCCGCGCCCTCGCCGACCGGCTCGGGCTCGACGTTGAGCTCGACGAGCGGTTGCGGGAGCGTTCCGGCGGGTCGTGGGAGGGCCTGACGGGGGCGGAGATCCGGGCCAAGTTCCCTGAGGCGTGGGCGACGTGGCAGCCCGAGGACGGCGAGGCTGAAGGCCCGGTCGGCGAGCGCGTGGCGGCGGCGGTCGAGCAGGCCACCGGGTCGCTCGGCGCCGGTGAGCTGGTCGTCGTCGTCGGCCACGGCGGCGCGATCCGGGCGGGCATCGGCGCGCTGCTCCGGCTCGAGCAGCCGCTGTGGCGGCGGCTCGGCCCGCTCAGCAACTGTGCGTGGTCGGTGCTGGGGGAGCCGCCCCAGGGCTACCAGCCGGCGGGTTGGCGGCTGCTCGAGCACAACGCCGGCACGCTGCCGGAACCCGCCCTGTCCGACGACCGCTGAGCGCCACGACGCCGCCCGGCCTGGCCCCGTTGATCACGTTCATTCGAAAATGGCTGTCAGGTGGCTGCCTGGGTGAGGGTGACGGTGTAGCCGAGGGTGGTGAGTTGGTGGGTGAGTCGGGCTTTGCGGTGGGCGTGGTTGCCGGTGTGTCGGTTGGTGTGCC
>WHST01000120.1 GCA_009379955.1 Streptosporangiales bacterium
CCTCACCATCGACCGCGACCCCACCTGCATCTTCTCGGGATGACCCCGGGACGGCCACCGTCCCACCATTCCCCACACCCCGGCCGCAGGTGGAGCCAGTTACCGCCGTCGCAGTGGGGCCAGTTTGGGTTGACACGGCCATGCGGCACGTCGATCAGCACCTCCTCGGCGCGGACGGTGGTCTGGTACAGCATCTGCCACAGCACCCGCTCCCGCAGCGGCACAGGGACCACAATGAGCTTTCACTCATCCATCGACCTGCCACGTCGCACCCGCCGGATCCCGTCAGCCAAGTAGGCAAGGCTCGGTGTCTGCACGGCCTGGACGAGGATTGTGACGCGGCTGGGACATGACCGATCCCTGCGGGATCTTCCAATTCCATAGCCGTCGACCACGCCATGGAGCACCGGGGATCGCCGAGGACTTCCCGTTCACCGATCCGTACCGACCGCTTGAAACCCCGTGTCCCAAGCACTCCGACGCGTCGTGCTCAGTCCTGGGCGAGCAGGCTTTCCTCGAACCGGCATCGGCTGAGGCGCTCGTGTCCGGATCGGGTCACCAGCACGGCCTCCTCCAGGTGTGCGCCGCCGACCGCGGGTTGGTCGTAGAGGGTGACCCGGGGCTCGAGGCACATCACCATGCCGGGGCGCAGTTCGTAGTCGACGCCGCGGTGCACCAGCGGCTCGGCATGCAGTCCCCAGCCCAACTGGTGGCCGGTGGCGAAGCGGTGCTCGTACTTGGCGTATCCGAGGCCTCCGATCGCGTCGCGCGCGGCTCGATCGACCTCGGCGCAGGTGGCACCCGGCTTGACGGCGTCGATCGCCGCCTCGATTGCGGCGTGGGTGACCCGATAGATCTCGCGCTGGCGGGCGGTGGGTTCGCCCGCGCACACAGTGCGGCCGAGATCGCCGGTGTAGCCGCGGTACACCGCGCCCATGTCGAGGATGACCATCTCGCCGGACCGGATGCGTTTCTCGGTGGCGATCCGCTCGAAGATGGCGGCGTTCGAGCCGGATGAGACCACCGTTAGGAACGGCTGCATCTCCGAGCCCGCCCGCCGCATGGCTGTCTCGGCGGCCACCGCGACGTCGCGTTCGCGCACTCCAGGCCGGATGGCATCGAAGCTGGCGTGCAGCCCGGTCTCCACGATGGCCAGCGCGTGGCGGATGTAGTCGATCTCGATCGGGTGCTTGACCACGGTCAGCTCGATCCACAGCGGCGCGGCGTCGAGCACGCGGAGCCGGGGAAGGTGCTCCACCAAGCCCGCGTGCACCTGGAAGGGCAGCAGGTCCGCGGCGACCGTGCCGGAGCCGAGCCCGCAGTCGGTGAGCACGCCGGCCAGCGCGCCCGCCCACGTCTCCGGGCCGGAGATCTTGCGATGGTCGGCGATGTCGGATTTGATCCGGATGCGGTGGGTGTCGCTGCCCGAGCTGTAGCCGACAACGGGCGCGCCGCCGCTCGGGATCACCACGAAGTACTCCAGGTCCATGAAGGGCCGGTAGCCCTTGGCGTAGAAGTCAGTGGTGTAGCGGACGGCCTCGGACTTCGTGAACAGCATCGCGTCGATGCCGTGGGCGGCCATCACCTCCTGCAACCGCGTCTGCTTCCAGACGTGCAACTCGTCGCCGCCGTAGAACGACGGCTTCTCCTTCGACTGCACGGGGCTGGTCATGCGCTGTTCCTCCCGGTTGCGGGTCACTGGTCGAGCACGGCGCGCAGCACGTCGACCGCACGATCGACATCTGCATCGGACAGGTCGCAGTGGGTCACCAGGCGCAGCACGCCGGCGGCCGGTGACTGCACCAGCACGTCGCGACTGGCCAGCGCATCGATCACCTCACGCACGTCGTGGCCGGTGCCGTCGAGCCGCAACTGTACGATGTTCGTCGGCACGGCGGCGGTGACCACCCGGACACCGGCCAGCCCGGACAGGCCGGCCGCCAGCCGGGCGGCCCGCTCGTGGTCGACGCTGAGCTGCCCGAGGTCGCCGTCGAGCGCCACGATGCCGGCCGCTGCCGCCACCCCAGCCTGGTGGAGTTGCCCGCCGAGCAGCTTTCGGACCGGGCGGGCCCGTTCAATGAACCCGGCGTCCCCGAGCAGGATCGCGCCCAGCGGCGCACCGAGGCCCTTGGTCAGGCAGATCATCAGGCTGTCCGTCCCGGCGGCCAGCTCGTGCGGCCGGCTGCCGACCGCGACTGCGGCGTTGAGCAGGCGGGCACCGTCGAGATGCACCGGCACCCCGGCCGCCGAGGCCCCTCGGTACAACGGCGCCGCGTCCTCGGGGTGCCATGCGGTACCGCAGGCGGCGTTGTGCGTGTTCTCCAGGCACAGCAGCGCTGGCCGGTGCTCCGCCAGTGCCGCCCGGAAGTCCGCTTCCGTCGGCATGCCTGTGCGATCGTCGAGGGTGACCGCTCGCAGCCCGAGGTACTCCTCGTCGAAGGCTGCGGTCTCCCGCCGGAACAGGTGGGAGGTGGCGCCGACCGCCACCGCGGCCCCTCGCGGGCACCAGGTGCGCAGCGCGACCAGGTTGGCCATCGTCCCGCTCGGCATAAACAGCGCCGCGGGCGTGCGGAACAGGTCGGCAGCGCGCTGCTCCAGCGCGGCGACGGTGGGGTCGCCGGAGCGGCCGTCGGGCAGTTGTCGGGCGTCGTCACCGAGCCCGGCCTCCACAATCGCCGCACGCATCCCGGCGGACGGCAGCGTGACCGAGTCACTGCGCAGGTCAGTCATCGGCAATCTCCTCACCCACCCCTCGCTCGCCATCACCGGCCGGCTTGGGCACCGGTCGCCAGTCGTAGGTGTGCTTGAGCACGGTCAGGGCGGTCGAGTTGCGCACCTGCCGGATGCCCGGGATGCCGGGCAGTTCGACGGTGAGGAACTCGCTGAGGTGCTCGTGCGAGGGGAACATAGCGGTGAACCGGATGTCGTCCGCGCCGGTGGTCAGCGCCACGAACCGGATCTCCGGGTAGGTCACCAGCCGCTCGGCGATCTCCCGGGCGCGGCCGAACTCGACCCGCAGCGAGAAGCTCGAATCGATCTTGTAGCCTTTCCACTCCGGGTTGACCCCGGCCACGATCTGCATGACGTTCTCGGCCAGCAGCCGCCGGATCCGCGTGCGAATGGTGCCCTCGGCGACACCGATGATGCGGGCCAGCTCCCGGTTGCTGCGCCGGCCCTCCTCGCCGAGCAGCGCCAGGATCTGCTCGTCCACCCCGTCAAGTTCCACGTCGTCCTCTCGTCCTCGTCCCGCCGGCAGGGATCAGGCCATCCGAGACGACCGTGTCGACGCTGGCTCTGCACCACGAACTGCTTTTACCGCGCCGGATCGAGCGTCACCAAGGTCTGCACCTGCTGCGTTTATGACAACCTACACCGCCATTCTATCACGCAAACGCGTATTCTGGGCGATCTGTATTGACGATCTGCGTAGAACGCTGTTAGTCTCGCGGTCCGTTACCACAGTGGTACGGAGCGATCGCAACGGTGCGGGCGAAGGGCGGGAACCATGGGTCTAGGCATGATCGCGCTGATCGTTTTCGTCGCGGTGACGATCGTCTGGTTCGCAGCGCTGCGGCGGGACATCGCCGAGGCGCTGCTGGTGGCGTTTCTGGCCACGGCGGTGTGCGGGGGCTGGCAGGCCCCGCAATTGGTCCTCGACGGCGTCGTCGCGGCAGCGACCTCTGAGGTCCTGTTCGCCGCGATGGCCTTCGTGGTGATGAGCCAGGTGACCACCACGACCGGGCTCGTCGGCCGGCTGGCCGAGATCCTTAACTCGCTGTTCGGCCGATTGCCCGGCGGCGCTGGCTACGTCTCGACATTGGCGTCGGCGTTGTTCGGCCTGGTCTCTGGCAGCGGCGCGGGCAACGCCGCGACCGTCGGGACGATCACCGTGCCGTGGATGAAGCAGTCCAACTGGCGTCCCCGCGAGTCGGCGCTCATCGTCACCGGTAACGCTGGCCTCGGCATCGCCCTCCCGCCGAGCAGCACGATGTTCATCCTGCTGGCCGCCCCCGGGGTGTCCGGTGTGACGATCGACCAGGTCCTGGTCCCGCTACTCGCCGCCGGCTGCGTGACGCTGGTCTACCGGCTCGCGGTGGTCGCGTTCTTGGCGAGGCGGTACCGGGTGCGCGCACTGTCCGGCGACCTTGTCCCGCCGCTGCGGCAGACCCTGCGCGCCGGCTGGACCTCCGGGATCATCTTCCTGGGCGTCGCCGTACCGCTGCTGCTGACGGTCGGACCGGTCGCCAACGCGCTGCGCGCCGTCGACAGCGTCGGCGACGACGGAGTCGACGCGATCTCGATCATCATCTGGGTCCCGGTCCTGATCACAGTCTTCGCCCTTGTCGAGGGGCGCCGCCGCCTTCCGCGCGGCTGGTCCGGCCTGCACCGGATGGTGCTCGACGGCCGCCAGTCGCTGGCCGCGGTCGGCGGGTCGGTGTTCTTCGCCCTCGCCGCCAGCGACGTCCTGGCCCGACTCGGCCTCGATCGTGACCTGTCGAGCATGCTCAGCGGACTCGATCTCCCGAAGAGCGTGCTGGTACTCGTCGTCTGCTCGCTGCTGGTTCTGGTGGCCTCGCCGCTGAGCTCGACCTCGACGGTCGCCACTATCGGCGGGGTCGCCTTCGTCGCGCTCACTGGCGCCGGCCTGCCCCCGGTACTGGCATTCGTCATCATCCTGATCGCCACCTCGACCGAGGGAGCGTCGCCGCCCGGTGCAGCGGCGCTGTTCATCGCCGCCGGGCTGGCCAAGGTCGACCCGTCCCGGATCTTCCTCCCGGCCGTCGTCTACTACGTCGCACCGATCATCGTCATCGCCTGGCTGCTCGGCATGGGGTTCATCCCCATCCCGTTGTGACGCCGCCGAGAGAGGAGTTCACCATGCGCAGAAGGATCGGGCACGTGCTGGTCGCCGGAGTCGTGTTGTTCATGGCGATGGGCGTCGCGATCGTGGTGGTCCAACTGATCGGGCTCGTCCTGCTCGACGGCAATCTCCTGCAGGCCGCGGTCGACGTGCTCGGGAACTACGCCTTCATCCCCGCCGCCGGGGTGAGCGTGCTCGCCTACCTGCTCGACTACGGCAGCGCACCAGCCCCGGACAGCGGCGAGGAAACGTGGGGGCCCCCTGCTGCTCCGAAGACTTCTGACTGAGTGCGGCTTCTCGGACCCACCGACCTCGATGTCGTGCATGCCCTCTTCTCGAGCAGCGGGCACACGATCGGGGGCGGACCGGTCAGTGAATCGGAGCTGACCCTTGTGTGGCTGGAGCGATGAAGGTGTCGACTCCACGCAGAGAACGGCCTCGCCTGGTATGGACTCTGGGATCGCGACGGGAACTTCGTTGGCACTTGTGGCGCCTTCCCGGACGTTGCGGGGGGCGCCTGAGATCGGCTACGGGATCGCCTTCTCCCGTCGAGGGCATGGTTTCGCGTCCGAGGCCGCTCGCCTCGTCACTCTTGCCTGTCACGCGGCTGGCCATGCGCAGATCTGGGCCACGAGGCGGCCGACGAATATTGCATCGGTTCGCACCGTGCAGGCCAACGGATACATCTTGATCCGCATCCACCTAGTGGGCAGGTAGGGGCCTGAGCTTGAAGATCAGGATGCCGAGGTACTTGTTCATCCACTCCTGTTTGTGCGGGTAGCGATGTCGAGCGTCCTCGGACAGCTGCGGCTCGATCGCGGTCTCGATCCAGAGCCCTGCCGCGCTGAACTCGTTGAGCACATCGGAGATGGTGTAGGTGCGTTTCATGAGCGCGATCCGCTCGTTCCAGCCATGGCGGTAGGTGTACGAGTCCTTGGAGTAGTACTCCTCGCCCAGCGAAGTGCCATTCTGCTCGGCTCGTTCGACGGCACTCCAGACCGGCTGTTCGTCACTGCTCGCCGGTTAGTGCATGGGCCGCTGATGAGTCGCCGCTCACAGTGCGAGAGTCGCCTTGACTTCGACCCGCCGTCGGTGGAATACGCGCGGTCTTGATACGCAGGCTGTCCACTAACGGTAGGAATGTTCGCATCTGTGAAGTCGACGGTAGCACTTCCGCGCGTCGTCGGAGCTGCATCGCACGCCAGGCCCTGGCCTTTCGGTGTGGACGGCTCAGGGCGAGACCTTGTCATTTCCGGTGTTCCCGGGCGCGTCGGCGCGCGGCGCTGAGCCGTTTCTGGGCACCGGGCACATGGCCGCGCCGGATCAAGTCTTCGATGACACCAGCAGTGGCCGTGTCGACCTCGCCGGCACGGTGCGCGCGCCACAGCGAGTCGAGCGCCGCGAGTTGCTGCCGATCGAGACGATCGTCATCTACGACACGTCGCTCGCTCACCATGACCCCCAGACGTCCCACCAGGCCGGCGCTCACCGCTCATCATGTGCCACGCGCACCCGCAGGTAACTCCCGGGGGTGTCACCCTCTTGGGTTAGTTCCGGCGGGTGAACGCGTCGTGCTGTCGCCGTACCGCCGCTGACTGTTCGGCGGGTGTCAGTCCTTCCCGCAGATCCCACATCCAGTCGGGGAGCGCGCCAGGCCGGCCGTGAAGGATAGGGTCGGTGCGTCCCTGCGCGCGGTGCGCAGCGAGCCGACCGGCGTGGTAGCTGGCGATGACCGTGATCGGTAACCCGCGCTCCAACGCCGCCAGTACGTGGGCGTGCTGCCGAATCTGCCGGTCGGCGTCGGCTAGCGCACGTGCAGCGTCGGCGACCCGGTGGTCAGGATCGAGCTCGGCGATGTCGCCCAAGTGAGGTCGTTGCGTCTCACCGATCTTGACGAGCGCGTCCTCGGCCTTGTCTCGCGTGGCCTGGGCTCGGATGAGCGCCACGCGTGCGTCGGTGATCCGACGGAACAGCTTCTCCAGCTGCACCTCGGGCCAACCAGGGTTGCTGCTCATCGGCCACACTCCGTCAGGCCCAGCGTTCTCGGCACTCACCATTGCCCTCACCTCAGCATGACCCGTGCGGTCCGCCGGCGCCAAGGGTTCTGGGTTAGCCACCGAGGGCCCGCCATAGCGCCGGGGCGGTGTTCACGCGACCGTCAAGTGCCCCGGTCGCCTGCCGCTTTCCAGCGGCCAGCCCTACACCCCGGCACCGCATCCATCTATCCGAGGCTCACTTTGACGAGACGTCATCAGCGGTTCACTCACGTTCACCCGTCCGACCTTCCCCTCACCCGCAGCACCCAGATGGATCAAGGACCGCTTCGGCTTCCCCTGAGCTTCGCACCCCGCCGTTACCAGCGACGCACGTCAGGGCAGGGACAGGCCACGAACACTGCCCGGGCTACGTCATCGACAACACCGCCGACCTCCAACCAACGCGCCACTTGACACATGCGACCTCGTGTCGCACCACCTACGGAGTGCCTTTCAGCAGGTACATCTTGGACCTTCGACAAGCCTAAGCATCCCCTGCTGGACAGGTACTTCCGTACGTTACGCGCCGAGATCACCAACGCACAGACGAAACATCGAGGCTAGGGTGTGTCCTGCGGTGACGAGGAGGTGACGGAGGTGGCCGGACGCACCGATGCCGAGCGTCCTCCGACGGTGCAGGAGACGGTGTTGCGCCAGCTGCGCCGCTCCATCCTCGGCGGTGATCTCGCGCCGGGAAGCCAGATCCTGCAGCAGGAGATCGCCGCCCGGCTCGGCGTGAGCCGGGTACCCGTGCGCGACGCGCTCCGCACGCTCGAGGGGCAGGGACTGGTGACCTACTCCTCGCACCGCGGCTACCACGTCCGGCAGGTCGACATCACCGAACTGCTCGAGATCCAGGACATCAGGGATATCCTGGAGGGTGAGGCGCTGTGCACCGCGGTCGACCGCGTCGAGGACACGACGTTTGACCGCATGCAGGAGCACCTCGACGCGATGACGCGGGCGGAGGACGAGCAGGACTGGACGACGTGGAGCGACGCCCACCGGGAGTTCCACTTCACCCTTTTCGCGGCGTCCGGCATGCGGCGCCTGATGCGCATACTCGACCGGCTGTGGGACGCCTCGGACATCTACCGGTCGTACTACATGCGGACGGGGAGCGCGCGTTCCCGCACCTCGCGCGAGCACCATGACCTGCTCGCCGCCGCGCGGTCGCGTGACACCGGGCAGCTGCTCACCCTGCTGGCCGAGCACCACCGTGGCACTGTCCACACCATCCGCGGCTCGCTGACCGACGAGACGAGGTAGCGCCCGGTCGGCTCAGCCCCGGCGGACCGACGCGAGGGCGCGCGGTGGCGGGGTCTGCTCGCTGCGACCGCAGACCAGCGGCTCGCCGTCGACGAGGACCAGGCTGATGCCGGGGAGATCGCCGAGCGCGAACGACTCCATCGCGTCGGCGGCCGGCGACCCGGTGACGGGGCCGAGCACCACCAGGTCGGCGGGCCGGCCGGGAGCGAGGACGCCCTGGGCGAGTCCGTGCGCCCTGGCGGTGTTGCCGGTGGCGGCGGCGAGCGCCGTCTCCGGTGGCAGCCCACAGACCGAGCTGAGGAAGCAGACGTTGCGCAGCATGCCCCGTGGGATGACGCCGGTGCCGCCCGGCGTGTCGGTGCCGACGGTGAGCCGGTGCAGCTGGTTACCCTCGCGGAGGTGGTCGACGGTGACCATCGTCGCCCGGTAGTTCATCGAGCTGCACACCTCGACGGCCGCCTCCGGCAGGTCGTCGATCACGCCGCGGATCTCGTCGTCGGGCATCGGGATCGGCCCGCCCGAGACGTGCGCGACGACGTCGGGGGCGACCGCCGTCACGACCTCTCGCCCCGCGACCCGGCTCGACCCGGAGCGGGAGACGCCGCCGGAGTGCATCTTCACCGTCATGCCGCGCTCGTGCGCCCAGGTCACGTACTGCGCGGCCTCGCCGTCGTCGAGACGTGCCCAGTCGTAGAAGATGAACTTCAGGTGCGCGATGCCGGCCTCAGCCATCGCGTCGAAGTGACCGGCGGTGAGGCCGGGCACCAGCAGCAGCGTGCCGGCGTCGACCTTGACGCCGGACGGACGGACGCGCCCGACGGTGCGCCGACTCAGCCGGGCGAGACCGAGCACGAGGTCGGGCTCGAGGTCGTCGAACGGCAGCGCGGGCACGTGCAGCTCGCCCGCGGAGACCATGGTGGTGGTACCGCCGTGCAGATAGTTGCGCACCCAGCCGATCGCGTTCTGCGCGGGCGTCCACTCGCCCACGGTCGGGTGGACGTGCCCGTCGACCAGCCCGGGGACGACGGTGAGGCCGGCGGCGTCGACGACGACGTCGGCGCTCGACCGGTCGGTGTCGATCTCCGCGACCAGGCCGTCCTCGATCAGCAGCGACGACTCTCGCCGCGCGGGCGAGCCGTCGCCGGTGACCAGAGCGCCGACGTTCGTGACGAGGGTGGACGACATGCCACCTCCTGCAGCGACGTTGTATACGTGATACGAAGTATGCCGACACGGTGAGCCGACGTCGGGCGTGGGGGGTGGTCATGGCGCAGGAGCAGCCCGGCTTCGTCCGGCCACCCACGACGCAGGAGGCGGTGCTCGCCGTGTTGCGGCAGGCGATCCTCCAGGGCGCGGTGCCGCCGGGCACCCCGCTGGTCCAGGAGGAGATCGCGCAGCGCTTCCGGCTGAGCCGGGTGCCCGTCAGGGAGGCGCTGCGGCGGCTCGAGGGCGAGGGCCACGTCGTCTACCGGCCACGCCGCGGCTACGTCGTCGCCGGCCTGACGCCCGACGACTTCGCGGAGCTGTCACGGCTCCGCGAGCTACTCGAGACCGACGCCGTCCGCCGCACGATGGCCCGGCCGGGGAGCTGCGACCTCACCGCGATGCGACGGCTCTTCCGCGACCTCGACGCCGCCGCCCGCGACCACGATCCGGTCGCGTACGCCCGTGCCGACCGCGCGTTCCACCTCGCGCTGGTGGAGCCCGCGGGACGGGCGTGGCTCACCCGGGTCGTCGCGCAGGTGTGGGACGCCTGCGGTCCGTACCTCGCCCTGCTCCACGCCGCTCCCGACCACCACGCGCGTGAACGGCCTGGCTACGAGGCCCTGCTCGCGGCGGTCGCGGCGTACGACGCCGAGCGCGTGCTCGCGCTGCTCGGCGAGCGCCGCGCACGCGCGATCGCCGCGGTGACGACGGCACTCCGCGACCGCGACGGCGGCGCGGTCCGACACCCGTGAAGGCCGCCCACGTCCGGGGGGTTCCGTTCGGTCCGGTCGGAGGCTACGGTTTGTATACATTACCCAAACCAGCCAGAGGTGACCGTGATCAGCGCCGGCGTCGGACTCTTCCCGACCGAGCCCGTGGGTGCCCTCCGCGACTACACGGCGCTGGCCGAGTCGCTCGGGTACGAGCACGTGTGGTTCGGCGACTCGCAGAACATCTGGCGTGAGTCGTCGGTGACCATGGGCGCGGCCGCGGTCGGCACTGAGCGGGTGATCCTCGGCTCAGGCGTCACCAACGCCGTGACCCGGCACCTGTCGCTCCTCGCGTCGACGTGGGCGACGCTCGCCGAGCAGACCGGCGGCCGGGTCGCACTCGGCATCGGCACCGGCGACTCGTCCCTGCGCACCATGGGTCTGAAGCCGCTGAAGCTGCGCGAGCTCGAGCACGCCATCGACCAGCTGCGCACGCTCTTTCGCGGGGAGGAGGCGATCGAGCCGACGAGCGGCGCGCGGTTCCGGCTGAGCTACCTCACCGAGCCGGTGCGCATCCCGATCTACGTCGCCGCGTCCGCGCCCAGGATCCTTGAGCTCGCCGGCCGCGTCGCCGACGGCGTGATCGCGCTGGTCGGCACCTCGCCGGAGTTCATCGACGCGGCGCTGCGGCGGATCGAGGCCGGCGCCAGGGCGTCCGGCCGGACGCTCGCCGACCTGCACGTGGTGCTGTGGACCCCGACCGCGATCGCCGACGATCCGGTGCAGGCGCGCGACCTCACCCGCGCGCACGTGGCACGGGTATGCATCCGGCCGCTGCCCGCCGAAATCGACCCGTCACTGCAGGAGGCGGTCGACCGCATCAGGGAGACGTACGACTACTACCACCACATGGACACCACGGCGGCCCACGCCGGGCTGGTGCCCGACGAGCTGGTCGACCTGTTCGCCCTCGCCGGCACGCCGCAGGAGTGCCGTGAGCGGACGGCGAAGGTCGCCGCCTCCGGTGTCGACCAGATCGCGATCGTGCCGTTCGTCCGCCCCGGGGAGAGTAGGGCGGACACGATGCGCGCCTTCGCCGACATCGCGGCCGCGCCATGACCGCGTCCGTCGGCGCCACACCCGCACGCGCCACAGATCCGTACCCACCGCCCGGAGCCGCCGTGCCGGGCGCACCGCCGCCGCTGCTGCGTTCCCGCGGCGCACCTGTCCCCGTTCCCGATCCGCCACGAGACGCACCGGACGAGTCCCGGCGAGGGGGCGGAGTCCCCCGCATCGACCCGTCTCTGGTCGTACTCGGCGCGGTCGCCGTGGCATCGGCGATCGCCGCCGCCCGCTGGTACCGCAACCGCCGCTCCGGTCACTGACCGCCGCGGCGCCGACACCCCGTCACCGACCCTCTTCCCCGCTACCCGAGGAGAACCGATGTCCCCCAAGAGCCCCTGGCGACGCATCGCCGCCGCCGTCTTCGCTCTCTGCACGCTCGTCGCGGCGGCCGGCTGCGGCGGCGACGCGGAGAAGTCCGACGGCTCCGTGCAGATCCGCGTGGCCGCCACCGGAGCCGACAGCCTGCCGTTCATGGCGGTGCTCCAGCTCGCCATCGACAAGGGCTGGTTCAAGAGTCGCGGACTCGACGTCTCGATCTACTCCGGTGGCGGCGGGGGCAACACGCTGCGCGTCGTCACCAGCGGCGACGCCGACCTCGCGATCACCGGCAGCTCGTCGGTCGTGCTCGCGAGCGAGAAGCCCGCGGCGAACCTCGCCGTGATCGGCTCCTGGTTCCAGGTCAACGACTTCTACTGGATCACCCCGGACGAGGACGCGAAGCTCGCGGGCGCCAAGCTCGGATTCTCCACCGCGGGCTCGGCCACCGAGCTGATCGTCAAGGCGCTGCAGGCCAAGCGTCCCGATGACAAGATCTCCGCGGTGTCCGTCGGCGGCATGGGTGACAACTGGGCGGCGGCCAAGGCGGGCCGCATCACCGCCGGCTGGGCCATGCACCCGTTCGTCACCGAGAAGGAGCAGGAGGAGGGTGCCCGCACGCTCGTCGCAACCCGTGACGTGATCGGTGACCACCCGGCCGACCTGGTGGCGGCCAACAAGGACTTCCTGAAGGACAACCCCGACGCGATGAAGAAGTTCTTCGAGGGCGCGGAACAGGCCTTCGAGTACGTCGTGGACGACACCGACAAGGCCGCCGCCGAACTCGCGCCGCTCGTCGACGTCGACGAGAAGGTCATGGCGAAGGCCCTGAAGGACACCCCCGAGTTGGCGAAGGCGTACTCGCTGAAGGTCGACCCCGTCGCGCTGAAGAACCTGTCCGACATGATGACGCAGGCCGGTCAGATCAAGGAGCCCGTCGACTGGGGCACGGTGCTCGACCAGCAGTACCTGCCCGCGAGCGCCCGCGCCGACCTCTGACGTGTACGCGCCGAGGGCCGAGGAGACGCATGACACGACCAGGCATCGACATCCGCGACCTCACGGTCCGGTTCGCCACGCCGAACGGCGACGACATAGTGGCGGTCGACGGCGTCACCCGCACCGTCGACCAGCACCGGTTCGTCTCGATCGTCGGGCCGAGCGGGTGCGGCAAGTCGACACTCCTCAACACCGTCGCGGGCCTGCAGCCTGCCACGTCCGGATCCGTCGCGATCGACGGCGTCCCGGTCACCGGGCCCGACCGCAAGGTGGGCATGGTCTTCCAGGAGGAGTCGACCCTGCCATGGAAGACCGTCGCGGAGAACGTCGCCTTCGGCATGCGCATCCTCGGCGTCGACAAGGCGACCGCACGCACGCGGACGGCCGAGGTGATCGATCTGGTCGGCCTCAACGGCTTCGAGCAGGTCTACCCGGCCACCCTGTCGGGCGGTATGCGGCAACGGGTGGCGCTGGCGCGGACGCTCGCCCAGCAGCCGTCCGTCGTCCTGATGGACGAGCCGTTCGCGGCACTCGACCAGCAGACGCGCCTGCTGCTCGGCGCCGAGGTGCGGCGGATCTGGCGGCAGACCCACCAGACGGTGCTGTTCGTCACCCACGACCTCTCCGAGGCGCTGCTGATGTCGCAGGAGGTCTGGGTGATGTCGTACCGTCCCGGTCGCGTCATCGACGTGGTGGAGGTCGACCTGCCGGACGACCGCGACGCGTCCGCGGTGTCCACGCCGCACTTCAACGCCCTGCAGAACCGTATCTGGGGCTCGCTGCAGGAGGAGGCCATGCGCGGCTTCGTCGCCGAGTCGAGGGCGACGTGAGCACGCACGACGCGGGCGGCCGGACCGTCACCGTCCCTCCCGGCCGCGCCGGGCAGGCGCCGACCGGGCGGAGGCGGCAGCGGCCCCGCCTCGGCACCGCGTACAGCGCCACGGCCACGGTCGTCCTCCTCGCGCTCGGCGTGCTGCTGTGGTTCGCCGGCTCGGCGGGCTCGTGGTGGTCGGCGGCCACGCTGCCGGCGCCGGCGGACGTCGCCGCGGCGTTCCCCGCGCTCGCCGAGTCGAGCGAGTTCTGGCGTGACACCGGTCGCACGTTCGGCGAGATCACCCTGTCGTTCGCCGCGGGCTCATTCCTCGGTCTGCTCGCCGGCACCGCCTTCTGGAAGCTGCCGACGGTCGGCCGGGTGTTCGAGCCGTATCTCGTGTCGTTCTACGCCGTGCCGATGGTGCTCTTCTACCCCGTCATGATCGTCGTCCTCGGCATCAACCAGTGGCCGGTCGTCGTGCTCGCCACCGTCATGGCCTTCATCCCGATGGCGCTGAACAGCTGGGTGGGCCTGCAGGGGCTGCCGCCGGTCTATCTCAAGCTCGCCAGGTCGCTGCGCTGCACGCCGACTCAGACCCTGTTCCAGGTCGCGCTCCCCGGCGCCGCTCCGTACATCCTCGCGGGTACGAGGCTCGCCGCCGTGTATGCACTCATCGGCACGGTCGCCATGGAGTTCACCACCGCGTCCGCCGGGCTCGGCTTCCGGATCAGGTACCTGTACGAGGCGTTCGACAACGTCACGATGTTCGCCTACATCGTCGTGGTGCTCACTCTGTCGCTGGTCGTGACCGCGCTGCTCGCGCTGCTGGAGTGGCGCCTGATGCGAAGGAGGAGCGCGACATGACGGCTCTGCCACACGCCGGGCGACGCGGCCGGCAGCCCTCGGCCGTGCTCGTCGGATCGGTGCTGGTCCTCGTCGGGACCGTCGTCGCATGGTGGGCCGCGGCCCAGGTGCTGTTCGTGATCCCCCAGCCGACCGACACGGTCCGCGCGCTCGCCGAGCATCTCGTCGACCCCGCGTTCCGCACCGACATGCGCGTGACGGCGCTCGCGGTTCTCATGGCGTTCGGCATCGGCACGCTCGTGGGTGCGCTCGCCGGCTTGGCTCTCGGCCTGTCCACCTGGGTGCGCGCGACCTTCGAGCCGCTCGTCATCGGCCTCAACGGGATCCCCAAGATCGTGCTGTACCCCGTGCTGCTGCCGGTGTTCCACCTCGGGTACGGGTCGAAGGTGGTCATGGGCGTGCTCTTCGCGCTCTTCCCCGTCCTCATCAACGTCGCCGTCGGCGTCCGCGAGGTCCCGCGGGTGTACCGCAAGCTGGCCAGGTCGCTCGACGCGTCGTGGTGGCAGTACCTCGTGCACATCCTGGTGCCGGCGATCCGACTGCCACTGCTCACCGGCGTCCGCCTGTCCGTCTCGCTCGCGACCGTCGGCGTGGTGCTGTCGGAATTCTTCGCGACCAAACAGGGCCTCGGACGCTCGATCCTGCGGTCGTACGGCGCAGGTGACTATCCCGACATGATGTCGACGATCCTGCTGCTGGTGTCGGTCTCGTTCGTCGTCTCGCTGCTGCTGTGGCGTCTCGAACGGCGGGCCAGATGACGTCGACGTCCCCGCGGTATGTCGGCAGCGATGTCGCGCGGCGCGAGGATCGGAGGTTCCTCACCGGTCAGGGCAGGTTCGTCGCCGACCTCGCCGGCGACCGCACGCTCCACACGATGTTCGTCAGGTCGACGGTCGCACGCGGCGCGATCCGCGGCATCGACGTCGCCGACGCCGACGCGCTCCCCGGCGTGCGCGCCGTGTTCACGGCGACCGACCTGCTGCCGCACCTGGGTCCGCTGCGGCCGCTCCACCAGGCGCACCCCGCCTTCCGCGCGGCGTTCCACACCGAGGGCGACCCGCGTCCCCTCGACTGCCTCGCACCCGGTCGCGTCCGCTACGTGGGCGAGCCCGTCGCCGTCGTCGTCGCCGAGAGCCGCGCCGTCGCCGAGGACGCCGCCGACCTCGTGCACGTCGACTACGAGGCGGCCGAGCCGATCCTCGACCCCGTCGCCGCGGCCGCACCCGGTGCGGCACTCGTCCATCCGGACACCCCGAGCAACGTCGCGATGCGGCTCAGCACGTCGTACGGCGACGTCGACGGCGCGTTCACCGCCGCCCACACCGTGGTCGACGAGACCTTCACCATGGGGCGGCACACCGGCATGCCACTGGAGTGCCGCGGAGTGCTCGCCACCTGGGATCCGCGGCGCGAACGGGTCGAGGTCTGGACGTCGACCCAGGTGCCGCACATCGTCCGCGACGCCCTCTGCGAGTCGACCGGCTGGTCTCTCGGCGAGGTGCGGGTACGGGTGCCCGACGTCGGCGGCGGGTTCGGACCGAAGGCCAACGTGTACCCGGAGGAGGTGGTGGTCCCGTACCTCGCCCGGATGCTCGGCACGTCCGTGGCCTGGCTCGAGGACCGCGCGGAGCACTTCACGGCGACCGCACACTCGCGCGACCAGCGGATCAGGATCCGGCTGGCGGTCGACGGCGAGGGACGCCTGCGCGGCCTCGACGTCGACGCGGTCGCGGACATCGGTGCCGGCAGCCTCTGGGCCACGGGGATCGTCGCCAACACCGCGATCCACGCGATGGGGCCGTACCGGCTGCCCGCCTACCGCGCCCACGGCGTCGCGGTCTACACGAACAAGACGGTCGTGGCGCAGTACCGCGGCGCGGGGCGGCCCGAGGCGTGCTTCGCGCTGGAGCGCGCGCTCGACCTCGCCGCCGACCGGCTCGGGATCGGCAGGGACGAGATCCGCCGCCGCAACCTGCTCCGCGCCGACGAGCTGCCGCACACCAAGCCGCTGCCCTACCGCGACGGCGCACCGATCACCTACGACGGCGGCGACTACGTGGCGTGCCTCGATGCGTGCCTGAAGGAGCTGCCGCCCGAGGAACGCGACCACTACGCGAGCGACGGCGAGGACCTGCACGTCGGTCACGGCGTCGCGACGTACATCGAGGCGACGGGGCGCGGGCCCTACGAGTCGGCGCGCGTCCGGCTCCTCGACGACGGCGACTTCGAGGTCGGCACCGGCGCGGCGTCGGCCGGGCAGTCGCACGAGACGACCCTGGCGCAGATCGCGGCCGACGCGCTCGGAGTCGGGCTCGACCGCGTGCGCCTGGTCCCCACCGACACGGCGGACATCCCCCGCGGCGTCGGCACGTTCGCGAGCCGCTCCGCCGTCGTCGCCGGGAACGCCGTGCACGCGGTCGGGCGTCGGCTGGCCGAGCGTGCGGCGTCCCTGGCGGCACGCCTTCTCTCCGTCGACGAGGTCGAGCGCACCGACGACGGCTTCGCGGCCACCGACGGGCGTGCGGTGAGCTGGCGCGAGCTGGCCGGCGAGCTCGGCACCGGCGGGCGGCTGGACTCGGTCGGCGCGCTGGACGAGCGCGGTGAGTTCAGCCCGCCGACCGTGACCTGGACGATGGGCGCGCATGCCGTGCTCGTCGGCGTCGACCGGGAGACCGGGCTCGTCCGCGTCCTCAGGTACGCCGTCGCCCATGAGGGCGGCGTCGAGGTGAACCCGGGCGTCGTCGAGGGCCAGGTGCGCGGCGGCGTGGCGCAAGGGCTCGGTGGCGCGCTGCTCGAGCAGGTGGACTACGCCGAGGACGGCCAGCCGCGCGTGGCGACGTTCGCCGACTACCTGCTCCCCGCGTCGACAGACGTCCCACCGGTCGACGTCATCGCGCTGCACGCGCCGACCCGGCTCAACGCGCTCGGCCTCAGGGGCGTCGGGGAGAGCGGCACGATCGCCGCGTACGCGGCCGTGGCCAGCGCACTGGAGGACGCGCTGCCGGACCGCGGCGCGGCCGTCACCAGTACGCCACTCACCCCGGCGGCGGTGCTCGGCCTGCTGGACGATTCGGCGGCACCGGCACCCCTCGGGGACGGCCGATGAAGCCGGCGCCGTTCGGCTACACCCGACCCCGTTCCGTCGCCGAGGTGCTCGACATTCTTCGCGCCGAGCCCGACGCGAAGGTGCTCGCGGGCGGCCAGAGCCTGCTGGCGGTCATGAACCTGCGGCTCGCGCGACCGGCCAGGCTCGTCGACCTCGGTGTCCTACGCGAACTCGACCGGGTCTTCGACGACGACGGCGCCGTCCTCGTGGGAGCACTCTGCACGCATCGCCGGCTCGAGACCGACCCGCTGCTGGCGCGGCGCCTGCCGCTGCTCGCCGCTGCCGCACGGCAGATCGGGCACGTGTCGATCCGCAACCGCGGCACGCTCGGCGGCAGCCTCGCGCACGCCGACCCCGCCGCGGAGCTGCCCGCAGCCATGGTTGCCCTCGACGCGACGTGTTACGTCGAGGCGCGGGACAGCGGTCGGCGCGCCGTCCCCGCACGCGACTTCTTCGAGTCCTCCTTCACGACCGCCATGCACGACGACGAGCTGTTGACCTGGGTGCGGATCCCGACGCCGGCACCGGAGCCCGGTTGGGGGTTCGCCGAGGTGGCGCGCAGGCACGGCGACTTCGCGTCCGCGGGCGCGGTGACGATCGTCCACCGCGAGGGCGACCGCGTGGGGGACGTCACCGCCGTCCTGTTCGGCGTCGGCGACCGTCCCGTGCCAGTCGACTGCACGGAGCTGGCCGGCACGTCGCTCGACGACGAGACGCTGCGGGCGTTCGCGCATCGAGTGACGCGCTCGCTCGCGCCAGCCGAGGAGCCCGAGCTACGCCGCCGACACGCGGCCGCGTCACTCGCCCGCGCACTCACCCAGGCCGCCACGCGCCGCGGCCCGCGCCGGCAGGACGGTGCCGCGTGAACGGGACGGACGGCACCGACGTGGTCGTCGACCTCGTGGTCAACGGCCGGCGGCACCGGCGCACCGTCCCGGCCCGCACCTCGCTCGCCGACCTGCTGCGCGACCGGCTCGGACTGACCGGCACCCACCTCGGCTGCGAGCACGGGGTCTGCGGTGCGTGCTCGGTGCTCGTCGACGGTCAGAGCGTCCGCTCGTGCCTGCTCCTCGCCGCGCAGGCGTCGGGGCACGAGGTGCGCACCGTCGAGGACCTCGCCGACGGCGACGTCCTGTCCCCGCTGCAGCAGGCGCTCGCCGAGCGGCACGGCCTGCAGTGCGGGTTCTGCACCCCGGGCGTCCTGATGGTGGCGACGGAGCTGCTGCGACAGCCGGGCCCGGTCGACGAGCAGACCGTCCGTGACTGGATGTCCGGGAACGTCTGCCGGTGCACCGGCTACCAGGGCATCGTCGACGCAATCCTCGACGTCGCCGCCGCGCGCTCGCCAATCGACGACGAGAAGACGTAGCGTCGATGACACAGTGCCATCTGCCTCCGGCGGCCTTGCGTCAGTGATCCCCTCGCCCCCTGCCGACCTACCGAAGACCGTCGGCGAGCTGCGTGCCGCCGGTCACGAGCCGCGCGGCGTGCGCCGAACTCGGTGACAACCTGCTGGCCGCGCTCCGTGCGGGCCGTGACCCGTGGCCCGGCATCGTCGGGTTCGGCGAGACGGTCCTGCCGAAGCTCGAGCGCGCCCTGATCGCCGGACACGACGTCGTCCTGCTCGGCGAGGACCCCGGCCGTCGTCGACCTGGGCCTGCGACACCCAGCGACGCACGGACTCCTTGCCGACGCCGACCTGCTTGGCCACCGCCTCCGACGCGGCCGTCAACGACAGGTACTCCGACAGGTGCTCGCTCACCAGCCGCACAGCACGGACACGGACCTCAGGATCGATCTTCTTCGGCATGGTGCACATCCTTCCAACTCTGAAAGAGATGCCCACCACAACCAAGACCAGGGACGTCACCGCCGAACTCGCGTTCCTGACCCGGGCGCTGAAGGCGCCCACGATGCGCGAGGCCGTCGACCGGCTCGCAGAACGAGCCCGCGCGGAGTCCTGGACCCACGAGGAGTTCCTGGCCGCGGTCCTGCAACGCGAGGTCGCCGCTAGCGAGGCCCACGGCGGAGAGGGAAGGATCCGGGCCGCCCGATTCCCAGGCCGCAAGGCGCTCGAGGACTTCGACTTCGACCACGCCCGCGGCCTCAAACGCGACCTGATCGCCCACCTCGGGACGCTGGACTTCGTCATCGCCCGCGAGAACGTGGTCTTCCTCGGACCACCCGGCACCGGCAAGACCCACCTGGCCACCGGGATCGCGATCCGCGCCTGCCAAGCCGGCCACCGGGTCCTGTTCGCCACCGCGTCCGAGTGGGTCGACCGGCTCGCCGGCGCCCACCACGACGGGCGACTGCAAGACGAGCTGCGCCGCCTGGGCCGCTACCCGCTGCTGGTCATCGACGAGGTCGGCTACATCCCCTTCGAACCCGAAGCCGCGAACCTCTTCTTCCAGCTCGTCTCAGCCCGCTACGAACGCGCCTCCCTCATCGTCACGTCCAACAAGCCCTTCGGGCGCTGGGGCGAGGTCTTCGGCGACGACACCGTCGCCGCCGCGATGATCGACCGGCTCGTCCACCACGCCGAGGTCATCGCCCTCAAGGGCGACTCCTACCGCCTGAAGAACCGCGACCTCGGCCGGGCACCCAGCCCGACCGACAACTGACAACGACAACCAGGCAGGTGGTCAGATTTCGGCCGACGCCAACTGGTCAAAGTTCAGCCGACGTTGACAGTCCCTACCGCGATGCTTCCCCGCTAGGGATGCGCTGATTTTCTGGTTCGTCCGGGGTGCCGTCTGGCTGGGTGCTGGGGATCGCGGAATGATGAGGTGTGCGCAGCGATCAGGCCAGTTTCACCGATGTCGAGTACGGCAACCGTCGACGGGTCTCCCGCC
>WHST01000121.1 GCA_009379955.1 Streptosporangiales bacterium
AGGATGAAGGTCTTCTCCCCCACGTCGTCGCCGAAGTAGATCTTCGCCTGCGCCTTGTCGTCGTGGCCGGACACGGCGATGACCTGGCCCATGCCGAACCGGTCGTGGCTGATCCGGTCGCCGATCGACAGCACGGGGACGGGCCGGTTGCCCGGCGAGCGCACGCCGGGACGGCCGGCCAGGGCCGCGCCGGCGGACTCGGTGGGCCGGCGGGAGCGGACGCGCCCGACCTCGCCACTCACCCGCCGCCAGTCGAGCAGCTCGCTCGGCAGCTCCTGCAGGAATCGCGACGGCGGGTTGTACGAGGGCGTGCCCCAGGCGCTGCGCACCTCGGCACGCGAGACGTACAGCCGCTGCCTGGCACGGGTGATGCCGACGTACGCCAGCCGCCGTTCCTCCTCGAGCTCCTTGGCCTTGCCCAGGCTGCGCTGGTGCGGGAACACGCCGTCCTCGAGGCCGGTGAGGAAGACGACGGGGAACTCCAGGCCCTTCGCCGTGTGCAGGGTCATCAGCGTGACCATGCCGCCGTGGTCCTCGCCCTCGGGGACCTGGTCGGCGTCGGCGACCAGCGAGACGCGTTCGAGGAAGTCGGCGAGGGTGCCGTCGTCGTCGGTCTCCTCGAACTCGCGCGCGACGGAGACGAGCTCCTGGAGGTTCTCGATGCGCGTCTCGTCCTGCGGGTCGCGGGACTGCTCGAGCTCGGTGAGGTAGCCGGTCTTGGCGAGCACCTCCTCGGCGATCGCGGACGGCGGGGCACCGCCCTCGACGAGGTCGCGCAGCTCGTTGGTCAGCGCGGTGAACTCCTGGACGGCGTTGAGCGACCTGGTGGCGAGGCCGTACACCTCGCCGGAGCGCTGCAGCGCCTGGTAGAAGCTGATGCCCTGCTGGTTGGCGAACGTCTCCAGGCAGGCCTCGGCGCGGTCGCCGATGCCGCGCTTGGGCACGTTGACGATCCGGCGCAGCGACACGGTGTCGTCGGGGTTGGCGAGCACCCGCAGGTAGGCGAGCAGGTCGCGCACCTCGCGCCGCTCGTAGAACCGCACCGCGCCGACGACCTTGTACGGCAGGCCGACGCGGATCATCACCTCTTCGAAGACGCGGGACTGGGCGTTGGTGCGGTAGAACACCGCGACGTCGCCGTACTTCGCCTTGTCCTGGTCGGAGAGCTCGTCGATCTCGCGCGCGACGAACGCCGCCTCGTCGTGCTCGCTGTCGGCGACGTACCCGACGATCTTGTCGCCGGACCCCGCCTGCGACCAGAGGTTCTTCGCCTTGCGGCCCTCGTTGCGGGCGATGACGGCGTTCGCGGCCGTCAGGATCGTCTGCGTCGATCGGTAGTTCTGCTCCAGCAGCACGGTCTTGGCGTCGGGGAAGTCGCGCTCGAACTCCAGGATGTTGCGGATGGTCGCGCCGCGGAACGCGTAGATCGCCTGGTCGGCGTCGCCGACGACGACCAGCTCGGACGGGCCGACCGCGCCCTCCTCGTCCTGCTCGCCCGCGCGGACGACGTCGCCGTCGACGGTGCGCCGCTCGGCACGGCCGACGTCACCACCGGTGAGCTCGCGGACGAGGACGTACTGCGCGTGGTTGGTGTCCTGGTACTCGTCGACCATCACGTGCCTGAACCGCCGCCGGTAGTGCTCCCGGACGTCGGGGAACGCCTGCAGCAGGTGCACGGTCGTCATGATCAGGTCGTCGAAGTCGAACGCGTTGGCCTGCTGCAGCCGCTTCTGGTACATCGCGTAGCACTCGGCCGTGGTGCGTTCGAGGTGGCTCGACGCCTGCTGCATCGCCGCCTCGTGGTCGATCAGCTCGTTCTTGAGGTTGGACACCTGCGCGGAGATCTGGCGCGGCGGGTAGCGCTTGGGGTCGAGGTCGAGGTCGCGGCAGACGAGGGTCATCAGCCGCTGGCTGTCGGTCGCGTCGTAGATGGAGAACTGGGACGAGAAGCCGAACAGCTTGGCGTCCTTGCGCAGGATGCGGACGCATGCGGCGTGGAACGTCATCACCCACATCGCCCTGGCCCGGCCGCCGACGAGCGCCTCGACCCGCTCCCGCATCTCCCTGGCGGCCTTGTTGGTGAACGTGATCGCGAGGATCGCGCCGGGATGGACGCCCCGCGCCCCGAGGAGGTACGCGATGCGGTTGGTGAGCACGCGGGTCTTGCCCGAGCCCGCACCCGCGACGACGAGCAGCGGGGTGCCCTCGTGGACGACCGCCTCGCGCTGCTGGGTGTTGAGCCCGTCGAGCAGCTCGTCGACGTTCGCCCCGGCGCGCTGACGTCCCGGCTTCTCGCCGGACGAGGCGGGGGCGGCGGCGGACTCGGGCAGCAGGTGCGGAAAGAGCGTCGACATCACCACCGAGTCTAGGTGGTCGCACCGACCGTCCCCTCGCTCACACGGCGTCGCGGCGGGAATGATCGGCCGCCGCCCGGTGTCGTCACCCAGGTACCCGCACTCCCGAATCACCCATCCGAGCAGGAAGAGGTCGCCGTGACCGTGGAAGCACCCGAGCGCACGGCACGCGTCCCCCTCCCCGTGTGGATCCTGGCCTCGAGCATCTTCGTCCTGGGCACCTCGGAGTTCGTGGTCGCCGGCCTGCTGCCGGTGATCGCCGCCGACCTGGGCGTCACGGTGCCTCGGGCCGGCCTGCTGATCTCGGCGTTCGCGGTGGCCATGGTGCTCGGCGCGCCGGCGATGGCGGTGCTCACCCTCCGACTGCCGCGCCGGACGACGCTGCTCGCCATGCTCGGTGTGTTCGCGGCGGGCAACGTGCTGGCCGCGCTCTCCGCCGACTACGGGTACCTGTTGGTCGGACGGGTGGTGACCGCGGTCGCGACCGGCGGGTTCTGGGCCGTCGCGGCGGTCGTCACGGTGTCCCTCACCCCGGAACGCGCCCGCGCACGTGCCCTGGCCGCCCTGGTCACCGGCCTGACCGTGTCCAACATCGTGGGCGTCCCGCTCGGGACGTTCATCGGCCAGCAGCTCGGCTGGCGCGCCACGTTCTGGACGGTCGCCGGTCTCGCCGTGCTGGCCGTGCCGGCCGTGGTCGCGCTCGTGCCGAACCCCGCGCGCACCGCCACCGCCACCCGGCTCGGCACCGAGGTGCGGGCCTTCCGCAGCGGCCGACTGTGGCTCGCGCTGGCCACCACCGCGGTCTTCCAGGGCGGCCTCATCGCGCTGTTCGCGTACGTCGCGCCGCTGCTCACCGATGTCGCGGGGCTCCCCGCGGCCGCCGTGCCCCTCGTGCTGGCGGCGTTCGGCCTGGGCAACATCGTCGGCATCAACCTCGGCGGCAGGTTCGCCGACGCGTACCCCTGGCGCACGCTGTTCACCGGACTCGCCGGCACCGTCGCGGTGCTCGTCCTGCTCGGCATCACCGCCGGCGGCCCGGTCGTGACCGTCGCTCTCGTCCTGCTGCTCGGGGTCATCGGGTTCTCCGTCGCGGCACCGCTGAACGCCAGGGTCTTCGCGCTCGCGGGTCCCGCGCCCACCCTCGCCAGCGCGGTGAACGCGTCCGCGTTCAACGTCGGCAACACGGTGGGCCCCTGGCTGGGCGGCCTGGTGATCAGCGCCGGCCTCGGCTACGCCGCGCCCGCGTGGGTCGGCGCCGCGATGCTGACCAGCGCCCTCGGGCTCGGCCTGCTGTCGCGCCGTCTCGACCGCCGCGTAGAGCCGTCCCCGGTCGAGCCGTACGCACCGAGCGTGCGGCCCGAATGCCCGATGGAGTCGTAGCCCTACACGGCGGGTGGTGCGCCCTCCACCGGCCGGTCGCCGCGGCGGATGACGGGGTTGACGACGACGAACACGGCGAGCAGGGCGAGCACCCCGACGCTCACCAGGAACGGCGCCACCGGCCGCAGGTCGTACAACGCCGTGCCCACGAGCGGTCCGGCGACGAAGCTGAGCGCGTTGGTGGACGAGATCAGCCCGGCGACCCCGCCCTGTTCCCCGTGCTCCACCAGCAGCGTCGGACCGGCCATGTAGCCGGGCATGGCGATGCCCAGCCCGAGCCCGGCGAGTGCCATGCCGACCAGCACGGCGCCGAACCCCAGGTCGGGCACCAGCATGCCGAAGCCCACGATGGCGACGGGGATGCCGGTACGGATCAGGCGGCGCGGTGGCCAGCCGAGGCGAGGCACGATGACCGCCTGGGTGAGCAGCACCATCGCGCCGGCGGCGAGCGATACGAAGCCCGTGAGGCGCGCGGTGGCCTCGGCGGCGAGCCCCATCCGGTCCTGCAGCAGGAACGCGACGGTGAGCTGGACGACGCCGAGCGCGCGGTGAACATGCCGAACCCGACCACGAGATACGGCCACAGCCGGCCGTCGAACGGGCTCAGCCGCGGCGCCTTCGCCCGGGTCGCCGGCCGCGGACTGCGCGGGAGCCTCCAGAAGACCGCGAGGCCGATCACCACGAGGGCCGCCGGGGCGACGTAGAGCGGCAGAAGCAGGTCGATCCCGCCGAGCAGCCCGCCTACCACCGGTGCGCACACCAGCGCGAGACCCTGCGCGGCGCCGATGCCCGCGACGCCCCGTACCCGTTCACGCTCGCCCGGCGTGACGTCGGCGACGTACGCCTGCGCCGCGACCGGTGCCGCGGCCATCGTCGCGCCGTACCCGATCCCGCGGGTCACGAGCATCAGGCCGAGCAGGACCACTCCCGCGACGACCCCCCGCAGTCCGGCATGGGACACCAGGGCGAAGGCGCTCAGGCTCAGTACCCCACCGCCGAGTGCGATCAGCAGGACCGTCCGGCGCCCCCAGACCTCGCTCCGCGCCCCCCAGAACGGGCTCGTCAGGACGACGCAGACCGCCGACAGGCTCAGCACCAGGCCGAGCTGGACGCTGGACAGCCCCAGCTCGCGGGACAGGGGCGGCAGGATCGGGAACAGCAGCTGCTGCCCGGTGACGACGCCGAACACGGCCAGGTAGGTGAGGGCGAAGGCCGACCTGCCCACGAGCACGCCGTCGCCCCGACCGACCGGCGGGCCGCCGTCCGCGACCTCCCGCCCTCCGGCGTCCACGCCCATCGCACCTCCCAGGGAATCAACTTAGGCTTACCTAACCTAACCCACGCGTGCGTCGCGGGACGTAGGACCTTCGTCCGATCCGGTCCGCTCGACCGAGTTCCTAGGATGTGGATGTGGCTGAAGAAACGGAAGTGAAGCGCGCACTCGTCCTGGCGGCGCACCCCGACGACATCGACTTCGGCGCGGCCGGCTCGGTCGCGACATGGACCGAGGCCGGTATCGCCGTGTCGTACTGCCTCGTCACCGACGGCGACGCGGGCGGCTTCGACCCCGACTTCCCCCGCGAGGAGATGGGCCCGCTGCGCAGGCGCGAGCAGACGGCGGCCGCGGCGGCCGTGGGCGTCGACGACCTGCACTTCCTCGGCTACCCCGACGGCTACCTCGAGCCCACGCTGGCCCTGCGGCGCGACATCGCCCGGGTGATCAGGCAGGTCCGTCCCGACCGCATGGCGATCCCCAGCCCGGAGATCTGGTACGAGCGGCTGTACGCGTCCCACCCCGACCACCGTGCCGCCGGCACGGCCGCGTTCTCGGCGATCTACCCCGACGCACGCAACCCGTTCACCTTCCCCGAGCTGCTGGCCGAGGGACTGGAGGCCTGGACGGTCGCGGAGACCTGGCTGATGGCCCACCCGAAGACCAACCACACCGTCGACATCACCGACGTCTTCGACCGCAAGGTCGCCGCGTTGCGCGCGCACAAGAGCCAGACGGCGCACCACGACGACCTCGACGGCATGCTGCGCGGCTGGATGACCGGTGTCGCCAGGGAGAACGGCCTGCCCGAGGGCCGCCTCGCCGAGGCCTTCTTCACCCTCTCGACCGCCTAGCTGCGGGCAGGGGCTCCACTCGCGAGACTGACCGTGACCGAAGGAGCGACATGGCGACGTTCGACGAAGCCTTCCTGTTTCTGACACCGCCTGGGGCAGACCCCGCCGAGCAGGGCGTACGGGAGAACGACCTCGCCCGTAGCGTGTTCGTCCCGGTGTCGACGGACGACGAGGCCGCGGCGACGGCCGCCCGCCTCGCGTCGACCGGGCTCGACCTCGTCGAGCTGTACGGGTTCGGGCCACGTGCGGCCGCGAAGGTGTGGCAGGCGACGGGCGGCGAGGTGCCGGTCGGGGTCGTCGGCATCGAGGACCCCGAGCCCGTCACCGTCCGAGCGGTGATCACGCCCTCGCCCGGCGCCGACCCCGCGGTCGACCGCTACGTCCACGAGCACGCTGGCCACCGCATGACGATCATCTCCGTACCCGACCCGCAGGCCGTGCCGGAGACGGCGCTGCGGCTGGTCGAGGAGGGCGTCGAGCGGATCGACCTGTGCGGTGGGCTGGGGTTGCTGCCGGCTGCCGCCACCCTCGAGGCGGTCGCGGGACGCGCGGTCGTCGGCACCGTGATGTTCGGCTTCGAGTCCCTACCGGCCGTCGCCGCCTACCGCGAACGCTTCGAGCAGGCGCTGGCCGGATGACCGTCCGCACAGGCGAGGGTCAGACCAGGCGGCGGTCGGCGGCCCAGCGGCTCAGCTCGTGGCGGTTGGAGAGCTGCAGCTTGCGCAGCACGGCCGACACGTGGGTCTCGACGGTCTTCACCGAGATGAAGAGCTCCTTCGCGACCTCCTTGTACGCGTACCCGCGGGCGATCAGCCGCATGACCTCGCGCTCGCGCGGGCTCAGCCGGTCGAGATCGGGGTCGATCGGCGGCACGTCGGTGGAGGAGAACGCGTCGAGGACGAAGCCCGCGAGCCGCGGCGAGAACACCGCGTCGCCGTCGGAGACCCGCCTGATCGCCGCGGCGAGCTCGGTGCCCGAGATGGACTTCGTGACGTAGCCGCGGGCTCCGGCGCGGATGACCGCGATGACGTCCTCGGCGGCGTCGGAGACCGACAGCGCCAGGAACTTCAGCTCCGGGTGCTTCGGCAGCAGCCGCTGCAGCACCTCGCGTCCGCCGCCGCCCGGCATGTGCACGTCGAGCAGGACGACGTCGACCTCCGTGGCCTCGATCACCACACACGCCTCTTCGACGTCGCCGGCCTCGCCGACGATCTCGACGTTGCCGCCGAGCTCGGCCCGCACGCCGGAACGCCACATCCGGTGGTCGTCGACGATCACGACCCGCGGCAGGGTTCCGTCAGCCTCGTCACTCATGCGCACCCGCCTCCTCACGCAGCTCCGGCAGGTGTCGCGGACTTCTCATACGCGGGCCCGCTGGCGTCGCGACCCCTACCTCCGCCGCGCTCGTCGAGCTCCTGCGCTGCATCATGTCTCCATCCTCTCGCGCTTCATCTCGAGCCGTACCTCGGTGCCGTCACCGGGCGCGCTGCGGACGACCGCGCGACCCCCGTTGCGTTCCATCCGGCCGACGATCGACTCGCGCATGCCCATCCGGTCGGCCGGGACGGTGCGCTGGTCGTAGCCCTTGCCGCGGTCGCGGACGAAGACGGTGACCTGCTCGGGCTCGACCTCGACGTAGACCGAGATCGAGTCGGCGCCCGAGTGCTTCGCCGCGTTGACCATCGCCTCCCGCGCGGCCTGCAGCTGCGCCCCCAGGCGATCGTCGAGCGGGCAGTCGCCGACGACCACGACGTCGATGGAGACGCCGTGGTTGTCCTCGACCTCGGCGGCCTGCGCCTCGATCGCCGCGGTGAAGTTCGTCGCCTCGTCCTTGGTCGGCTTGTACAGCCAGGCACGCAGGTCGCGCTCCTGCGCGCGGGCGAGCCGCTGCACGGACTTCGTGTCGCCGGCGTTGCGCTGGATCAGGGTGAGCGTCTGCAGCACCGAGTCGTGCACATGTGCGGCGAGCTCCGCGCGCTCCTCCTGCCTGATCCGCTCCCGCCGCTCTGCGGAGAGGTCGCGGGTGAGCTTGGCGACGAACGGCGCCGCGATGACGACGATGCCGGCGGCAGAGACGACCGCGAACAGCAGGCTGTTGCCGACCTGACCCAGGTCGTCGCGGAACGAGAGGAACCCGAGCATGCCGCCGACGACGAGCACGACGCCCGCCGCGATGCGGACGATCGTGGCCTTGCCGTTGCCGCCCGCGGCTCTGCGCCAGCGCACCCGCTGCGCGTCGTCGGCCTGCTGCCAGAGGACGGCCGCTCCGAGGCCGACGATGACGAACGGCCAGAAGAACTGCGGGGGCGGGCCGAAGCCGGCCATCTGGACGCAGACGACGAGGCCGAGCGCCAGCGCCCCGAGACCGACGATCTGCCCGACGTCGATCTTCTTCCGGCGCCGTTGCGCACCCTGCGCCCGGACGAACTCGGTGGAGAGGGGGACGAAGAACCAGAGCGCGGCGTACACGATGATACCGACGCCGCTGCTCACCGCGAGGAGCACGAACGCGATGCGGACGACCGTGACGTCGAGCCCCAGGTGGGTTGCCAGACCACGGCAGACGCCCGCGAGCACCCGGCGTTCAGGCTCGCGGTAGAGCTTGCGCGGCTGGCGCGCGACCGTCGTCACCTCTTGATGGTCACACGAATCGGGACGAATGTGCATCCGGGACGACCCGTGACACGGCTGGTGGACGGTCAGGGACATCCCCGATGCCGCTCGATCGGGCACCGGGCACCATGGGGGCATGGAACAGCCGGCGCGTCCGACGCAGCCGGACGCCGCTGACGCGCGTCCGGGTGGCCCTGCCGCGCCGCCGCCCCTCCAACGCAGCGCCAGCAACCGCATCATCGGCGGCGTCTGCGGCGGTCTCGCCGAGCGCACCGACATCGACCCCATCATCTACCGCGTGCTCGTGGTCGTGCTCACCCTCGTCGGCGGTGCCGGGCTCATCCTGTACGGCGCCGCGATGCTCGTCATCCCCGATGCCCGGACCGGCAAGGCGCCGCTCGACCGCGTGCTGTCCGGCGGCCCCAGCCGCGGGGTCCAGCTCGCGGGGGTGCTCCTGCTCGTCGTCGTCGCCCTCGTGGTGCTCGGCGGGCTCACCGGCGTTTTCGGCGGCAGCTCGATCAGCATCGTCGTCATCGCCCTCCTCGCGGTGCTCGTCGCCCACCGGCGTGGCTACGACTTCCGCCGGCTCTTCGGCGGCGGCTCCTCCCGTACCGCGCACCCGCCGGATGCCCCGCGACCGCCCGCGGCGTCGGCCAGGGCCGCGGCACCCGTCGACGCGCCCACGCGGTCCCAGGCACAGGGACTGCCGCCCCACCTGCTGTCCGGCCCGCCCCGGGTCCAGGCGTTCGCCCCGCCGCCGGCCGGACCACCGCCACGCCCGGTACCGCCGAGCGAGACGCCCACGGTCGCGATGCCCGCCTGGCGTCCGCCGCCGGCGCCACCGTACGTCGACCTCGCCACCGTGGGCGCTCCCCCGCCGCCGCCACGACCGCGGATCAGGCCGCGGTCGATCACCTTCCTGGTCTGGCTGCTCGCCGCCACCGCAGGCGGGGTCGTGTTCTGGCTGCAGCAACGCCAGGTGGTCGACGGCGACCTGCGCATCCCGCTGGCCGTCGCGCTCGGCACGCTGGGTCTCGGGCTCGTGGTCTCCACGTGGGTGGGGCGCGCCGGGGTCAAGGGCTGGGGCGTTCTCCTGACGATCGCGCTCGGGCTGACCACGGTGTTCGCCGGCTTCACCACCGACATCCGCGTCGAGCCCGTGACCTGGAAGCCGACCTCCGCGGCGCAGCTCGAGCGGCAGCAGCCGTACGAGGCGGGCGTCAGCAGCGCGACCCTCGACCTGACCCACCTACCCGAGACCGACGGCGTCACCTACCCCGCCCGGGTCCGCCTGTCGGCCGGACAGATCATCGTGCTCGTGCCGAGGTCGGCGACCGTCGACGTCTCCCTCTCGTGCACCCAGTGCGTGGGCAACGTCCTCGGCCAGGGCGTCGGCGGCAACGACCGCGGGCTCGACCGAACCTTCCCTCCCGAGGGCGGCGCCGGGCTGACCCCCGAGTCCGGGTCGTCGGCCGACCCGAAGGGCCCGGTCATCGACCTGTCCCTGTCGGTCAGCGCGGGCAACGTGGAGGTACGCCGTGCCGGGTAGGAAGATGCTCCACCGGACCAACTGGGGCGCGTTCGTCGGCGGCCTCGTGCTGCTGACGATCGCCGGATTGTTCCTGCTCGACACGCTCACCGACGTCTCCGTGCCGCTCTACACGATCGCCCCGCTGCTGCTCATCGGCCTGGGACTCGCCTCGATCCTCAACCGCAGGTTCGAGCGCGGCACGCCGCCGTCGACCACTCCACCCTCGTCGCCCGGGGGCGGCCGCCCCTAGGCTGGCGCCGTCCACGTACGCGCCCCCGACGGAGGTCCCCAGTGTCCGAGCAGCACGCGCCGACGGCCCGCAAGACCGAGATCCGCACGTCGGACGCGCCGACGCCCCGCGGCACCTACTCACAGGGGATCGCGGTCGGCGACGTCGTCTACACGGCCGGTCTCGGCCCGCTCGACCCGCGGACCAAGGAGATCGTCGGCGACGAGGCCGGCGAGCAGACCCGACAGGTGATGCGCAACCTGGCCGCGGTCCTCGCCGCACACGACTGCTCCCTCGACGACGTCGTCAAGGTGACGGCGCACCTGCAGCACACCGAGCGCGACTGGCAGGCGTTCGACACCGCCTACGCCGAGTCCTTCACCCCGCCGTACCCGGTGCGGACGACCGCCGGCTCCAACCTGGGCGGCATCCTCGTCGAGATCGACGTGGTCGCCGTCCGCGGCGCGGCGGGTCGCTGACCGCGGCTAGGAGTAGCGGCAGACGTCGTCGAGCGACGCCGGCTTGTCCTTCTTCTTCGCCTTGCCGGGCGACTTGCTGGGCGAGACCGTCGGTTCGGACGACGGGGTGGCGGTCGGCGTCGCCTCCGCCTCCTCGATCGCCTTGTCGACGGCCCGCTCGATCTTGGCGTAGTCGGGGTTGCCGGTCTCGTACCCCTCGTCCGGAGTGAACTGCAGGCTCGTGATCTCGGCGGTCTTGGCCTTCTCACCGAGCTGCAGCAGCGCCGGCAGGTCGTCGTTGGGGATGTCGGTCGACACGTTGTTCTTCGTGGCCGCGGCGATCTTCTGGAAGCCCCTGAGGACCGTCGCGGGATCGGCCTGCTTGGCGATCGCCCCCAGCACGCATCGCTGTCGTGACATGCGGTGGTAGTCGTCGTCGGCGTTGCGTGATCGGGCGTACCACAGCGCCTTCGTGCCGTTGAGATGGCGGACGCCCTTGCGCACCCAGCCGGTCGTCTGGCCGTGCGGCCCGATCGGGAGGTCCTTCTCGACGTAGACCGTGATGCCGCCGATGGCGTCGATGATCTCGGTGAAGGCGTGCAGGTTGACGAGTGCGTAGTAGTCGATCTTCAGGCCGAGGATCTCCTGGATGACCTCCTGGGTCGCCTGCGCGCCGGGGTTGCTGCCCTGCGTGAACAGCTTCGGGTTCTGCTCCCCGTACTCGTAGACGGCGTTGAGGAGGTCGTCGAAGTTGCCGTCGGGGAACTGCTCGCGCAGCCGCGGCGGCACCGGGGCGCTCAGCATGTTGCGCGGCAGGCTGAACAACACCGTGTCGCCGGTGTGAGTGTCGATGCTCGCGACGGTCATGCTGTCGGTGCGGACGCCCTCGCGGTTGTTGCCGCCGTCGCCGCCCAGGAGCAGGACGTTGATGCGCGGGCGGCCCGCCCAGGGATCCTTGCCCTTCTTGGTCTTGCGCTCCTTGTTCTCGTCGCCGGGAAAGACCTTGCTGAGTACGTCGCGTCCAACGTAGGCGTAGTGCGCGGCGTAGATCGGAGGCGTGGACACGGCGAGGCTCAGCACCCCGATGACGAACGCCGACAGCAGGCCGTGCAGCGGGCTGACCCGGCCCGGCCGCTTGATGTGGTAGGCCGAGACGATCACCGCCGACCAGCCGACCGCCAGCAGGAGTGCGCAGACGATCACGCCGAGGAGCACGTTCGTGTCGATCAGGTACGACACCAACTGCATGCGGTCGACGCCGGCGTAGAGGAAGGCACCGATGCCGACGAGGAGGAGGAACACGAAGAGGATCGGGATCCCGATGCGCCGCCGACCCGCCCAGACGTGGCCGGCTCCGGGGAGCACGGTGGAGAGGGCTGCGAGCCCGACCGCCGCCCAGGTCTGACGCCCGTCACCGCGCTTCTGCCGGCGTCGAGAGGAGCGGCTTCCCGCACGGTCTCGCCCCCGAACATCCGGCGGATACACGCGTACGTTCCCCTTCCTCGCACACCGGCCGGACGGCTGCTGACCGATGTGTCCCGATCGTGGGCGATTACGGTCGGTCGATCCGACCGTTCGCCGGGCAATCTCTCATGTTAACGGTGTCACAACGTGGGGGACGCCTGCCCGGTGCCGAAGGTTGTCCCGGTCACCCGTCCGACCGGCACTCGCCCGCACGGCGCGCCGCTCGATAGCCTGCCGGTGGAACCGAACCGATGGGGAGTCACACGATGCGCCTGACGAAGCTCGGCCACTCCTGTATCCGTCTCGAGGCGGACGGCAGGACACTCGTCATCGACCCTGGCACGTTCTCCGAGGACACGGCCGCCGACGGCGCCGACGCCGTGCTGATCACCCACGAGCATCCCGACCACGCCGACCCGGAGAAGCTCCGCGGCCTGCTCGGCGCGCGCGACGACGTCACCGTCTGGACCAACCCGGCCCTCGCCGAGACCCTCTCCCGGGACTTCCCCGGCCGCGTCCGCGCCGTCTCGGCCGGCGAGCGCTTCGAGGCCGCCGGGTTCGACGTCCACGTCCACGGCTCCGAGCACGCGTTGATCCGCGACGGCGTCCCGATCGTCTCCAACGTCGGGTTCCTCATCGATGGCCTCTTCCACCCCGGCGACGCGTTCACCGTCCCCGACGAGCCCGTCGAGACCCTGCTGCTGCCGGTCAACGCGCCCTGGGCGAAGCTCAACGAGACCCTCACCCAGCTGAGCGAGATCAAGCCGCGGCGGGTGCATCCCATCCACGACGCGCTGCTCACCGACTACGGCTGGGCGGTCTACGGCGGCCACACCCAGCAGGTCAGCGGCGACGTCGGCACCGACTACGAGCGCCTGAAGCCTGGCGACACCATCGATCTGTAAGTCACTGGGCCGGCGCCCGCCGGCTCGGTGCGGTACGGGATCGCCAGTACCACCCCGTGAAGGGCACCCTCACCGTGCCCTGACCCGGTGAGGGTGCCCCTCACGTGTTCAGCACCGGCCGGCGCGCGCACCACCGGTGACCGTCCCGCCACCCGGGACGCACCTGTCACCGCCATTCGGGGGACTGACCGCGCGGTGGCTCGTGCAGGCGTCTGATGAGTGCACCACGAACAAGGGGCGCTCATGGCACGACTCCTCAACGACGGCAACAGCCGGTTCACGATCATCGCGGTGGCGGCGGGCATCGGCGCGATCCTGCTGTTCCTCTTCGGCTTCGGGGCGGGCGGCGCGTCCGGGGCGTCGCCGAGCCCCACTCGGGCAGCCGTCACCACGACCGCGACGGCCACCGCGACCGCCACCGTGACGACCACCGCGACGGCGACGGTCACGCGCACCAAGCGCGCGAAGCCGAAGACCACCCGCGCGGCGAAGGCGACTGCCGAGCCGTCGGAGACGCGCACCGCCGCCAAGCGCAAGAAGCCGAAGGCGACCAAGACCTCGGCCAGGATCGAGCGCGGAGTGCACCCGGGCGCGTTCTGCAGCACGCGGGGCGCGATCGGCTACACGGTCAAGGGCACCCGGATGCGCTGCTCGACCAAGCCCGGCGATCCGTACAAGCGCTGGCGCTCCTACTGACCGGTCCTACTCCCACTCGATGGTGCCGGGGGGCTTGCTGGTGACGTCGAGGACGACGCGGTTGACCTCGCGGACCTCGTTGGTGATGCGGGTGGAGATGCGGGTGAGCAGGTCGTACGGGAGGCGCGCCCAGTCGGCGGTCATGGCGTCCTCGCTGGTCACCGGGCGCAGCACGACCGGGTGGCCGTACGTGCGCTCGTCGCCCTGGACGCCCACGGAACGGACGTCGGCGAGCAGCACGACCGGGCACTGCCAGACGTCGCGGTCGACCCCCGCGCGGGTGAGCTCCTCGCGGGCGACGGCGTCGGCCTCGCGGAGGATCTCCAGACGCTCGCGGGTGACCTCGCCGATGATCCTGATCGCCAGCCCTGGGCCGGGGAACGGCTGCCGCCAGACGATGTCGGCCGGCAGGCCGAGCTCCTCGCCGACGCGGCGCACCTCGTCCTTGAACAGCCAGCGCAGCGGCTCGACGAGCGCGAACGCGAGGTCGTCGGGCAGGCCGCCGACGTTGTGGTGCGACTTGATGTTCGCGGTGCCCGTGCCGCCGCCCGACTCGACGACGTCGGGGTAGAGGGTGCCCTGGACGAGGAACTCCACGTCACCCTCGGCGGCGACCTCGCGGGCGGCGTCCTCGAAGACGCGGATGAACTCGTGGCCGATGATCCGCCGCTTCTCCTCAGGGTCGATGACCCCGGCGAGCGCGGACGAGAAGCGAGCGGAGGCGTCGACGACCTTGAGGCGGACGCCCGACGCGGCGACGAAGTCCTTCTCGACCTGCTCGGCCTCGCCCTTGCGCAGCAGGCCGTGGTCGACGAAGACGCAGGTCAGCCGGTCGCCGATCGCCCGCTGGACGAGCGCGGCCGCGACGGCGGAGTCGACGCCGCCGGACAGCCCGCAGATGGCCCGCTTCTCCCCCACCTGGGCGCGGATGCCCTCGACCTGGTCCTCGACGATGTTCAGCATCGTCCAGGTCGGACGGCAGCCGGCGGCCTCGTGCAGGAACCGTTCGAGCACCTGCTGGCCCTGCTCGGTGTGCATGACCTCGGGGTGGAACTGAACGCCGTACAAGCCCCTGCCGACGTGCTCGAACGCCGCCACCGGCGCGCCCTGGCTCGACGCCAGCACGGTGAACTCCGGCGGCGCGGCGGTGACCTCGTCGCCGTGGGACATCCAGACCTGCCGCAGCCGCGGTTGCCCGCGGAACAGCATGCCCTCGTCGACCACGGTGAGGGACGTGCCGCCGAACTCGCTGCCGCCGGTGCGCGCGACGGTGCCGCCCAGTGCCTGCGCCATGGCCTGGAAGCCGTAGCAGATGCCGAGCACGGGTACCTCGCCGCCGAACAGCGCCGGGTCGACCTGCGGCGCGCCCTCCGCGTACACCGACGCCGGGCCGCCGGAGAGGATCACCGCGCGGGGCTTCTTCGCCAGCATCTCGGCGACCGGCATGGTCGACGGGACGATCTCGCTGTAGACATGCGCCTCACGCACGCGCCTGGCGATCAGCTGCGCGTACTGCGCGCCGAAGTCGACGACGAGCACCGTGTCGAAGTCGCTCACCGGCTCCCCCTCAGGACGTCCTGCGTGGACTTGCGTCGAGACGCACGAGACTAGTGCCCATGATGCTCCGCACCTTCGCCAACCCTGCCGCGGTCGCCAGGCTCGACCTCGGGGTCGACGGTCCACCCGACCGGACGCCGATGCGCTTCCACGAACGACTCCCCGGCTACGCCCCGACACCCCTGGTCTCCGCGCCGCGCACCGCGGAGCGGCTGGGGGTGGCGCGGGTGCTCGTGAAGGACGAGTCACGACGTCTCGGGCTGCCGGCGTTCAAGATCCTCGGTGCCTCGTGGGCCGTGTACGACACGATCCGCCGGCTCACCGGCGTCGAGCTCGACCACTGGTCGACGCTCGACGACCTCAGGGATCGGCTGCGCCCACTGGGCACGCGCACGCTGGTGACGGCCACCGACGGCAACCACGGCCGCGCGGTGGCGCACCTGGCACGGCTGCTCGACTGGCCGGCGCAGATCCTCGTCCCGGCCGGCACCGCGGCGGCCAGGATCGCCGACATCGGCGCGGAGGGTGCCACCGTCGAGGTCGTCGACGGCTCGTACGACGACGCGGTCGAGCTGGCGGCCACCCGCGCCGGCGACTCCACGCTCGTCGTCTCCGACACGAGCTGGCCCGGGTACGAACGCATCCCGCGGGCCGTGATCGACGGGTACTCGACGCTCTTCCACGAGATCACCGACGCCACGGACATACGCCCCACGACCGTCGTCGTGCAGATCGGCGTCGGCGCGCTCGCGGCCGCCGCCGTTCGCCATGTCCACACGACGCCGGGCGACCCGCGGCCGACGCTGGTCGGTGTCGAGCCGGCCACCGCCGACTGCGTGGCGGTGTCGGCGCGGGGCGGCGCGCTCGCCAGCACCCCGGGCCCGCACCCGTCGATCATGGCCGGGCTCAACGCGGGCAACCCGTCGCTCGTGGCGTGGCCGCTGCTGCTCGCCGGCATCGACACGTTCGTCTCGATCGACGACGAGCCGGTGCACGACGCGATGCGCGTGCTCGCCGCCGACTCCGTCGTCGCGGGCGAGACCGGCGCCGCCGGCGTCGCCGGGCTACTGGCCGTCCACGACGCCGGTACGCCCGGCGACCGGGTCGCCGCCGGCCTGACGCCGGACGCCACCGTGCTCGTCCTCGTCACCGAGGGCGCCACCGACCCCGCCGGCTACGAGCGCGCGGTCGGCAGCACCCGCTGACATCGCGGACGGTGACGACGGGCACCCGCGCCCGTTGTTCACGTCCCGATGGTGGTGCGGTCGGGAGGATTGGGGCATAGTCCCTACCGCCCTCGATGCCGTCTGCCTGGGGAGTCGACGTGTCGTACCGCCTGTTGTTCGCCCTGACCGCCGTCGCGGTCAGCGCCCTCGCCGCCGTCGCGATGCCGTCCCCGGCGTCCGCACGCCAGCACGACGAGGTGCGCTTCGCGACGTTCAACGCGTCGCTCAACCGCGCGGCCGAGGGCGAGCTCGTCGACGACCTGTCGACGCCCGACGACGTCCAGGCACGCAACGTCGCGGAGATCATCCAGCGCAGCCGACCTGACGTGCTGCTGGTGAACGAGTTCGACTACGACGCCGACGGCACGGCCGCCCGCCTGTTCCAGCGCAACTACCTGTCCGTCGGGCAGCGCGGCGCGGATCCCGTCCACTACCGGTACCGCTACGTGGCGCCGAGCAACACCGGCATCCCGACCGGCTTCGACCTCAACCACGACGGCAAGGTCGTCACCACCGTCGGCGAGGCCGGCTACGGCGACGACTCCCACGGCTTCGGCGCCTTCCCCGGCCAGTACGGCATGGTCGTCTACTCCAAGCACCCGATCGACACGCGCAAGACACGGACGTTCCAGACGTTCCTCTGGAAGGACATGCCTGGCGCCGTCCTGCCGACCGACCCGGCCACCGGCGAGCAGTGGTACGGCGACGACGTGCTCGACGTCCTGCGGCTGTCGTCGAAGAGCCACTGGGACCTGCCGATCCGCGTCGGCCATCGCACCGTGCACTTCCTCGTCAGCCACCCGACGCCGCCCACGTTCGACGGCCCCGAGGACCGCAACGGCCGCCGCAACCACGACGAGATCAGGTTCTGGGCCGACTACGTCAAGCCGTGGGCGAGCCGCTACGTCTACGACGACGAGGGCAGGCGTGGCGGCCTGCGCGCCGGCGACAGGTTCGTCATCGCCGGCGACAACAACGCCGACCCCCGCGACGGCGACAGCTTCGCCGACGCCGCCCTCCAGTACCTCGACAACCCGATGATCGACTCCAGGTACGTCCCGACGAGCGAAGGCGCGGTCGAGGCCGCACGCGTGCAAGGCGGCGCGAACGACGCCCACGAGGGTGACCCCGCCCACGACACGGCCGACTTCGGCGACGCACTCCCCGCCGGCCCCGGCAACCTCCGCGCCGACTACGTCCTGCCGTCGCACGGACTCCGCGTGCGCGGCGGTGGCGTCTTCTGGCCCCGCTCCACCGACAAGCTGGCCCGCCTCGTCTGGTCGGCCCCAGGCGAGCCGGTGCCCAGCTCCGACCACCGCCTGGTCTGGCTCGACCTCCGCGCCTGACCCCGCGACCACATCAGCAGCGGCCACGGTTGGGGGCGTTCGCCGTCCCGGTGCCTCGTTGCGCCACGGTGAGTGATCCGGCAGCATGCGTCCGGACGATGATCAATGCTCGGGGGGAGGTCACGTGTCGGCGCTCGATGACCTACAGGCGAAGGCGCACGCGGCTAGGGAGGCGCTCGACGGGCCCGAGGGGGTGGTGTCCGAGCTGGACTCCGAGACGTCCGACGTAGCCGGGCAGTTCGCGGCGCTCGGCGCCGAGGCACCCGCACTAGTACTCCAGCAGGCCGGCAGCGACGGGCTGACGCGGGTACGGGAACACCTCACATACGTGCGGGCAGCGCTGGACGACTACATCAACGCGTGCGAGCAGGCCAAGGGCTCGGGTGGCGGTTGACTGCCGCGAGGCTCTGGAACGCCAGCAACTACATCAGCGAGCAGCACCGCGAGTACGCGATCAGCATGGAACACGCCAGGAATCGCCGACCATCCCGAGCGCCCCGACCGCGCAGCCATCCAGCTCTCGGACGGGCGCCTCGGCCACATCCTTGCCGGGGAGAAGGGGACGAAGCGAGGGCAGGTCTTCTACAGCGGCGGACACCGCTTCGGCACCGGCTACCCGGACAAGACCGAGTTTCCACCGACCTGGTCTGATGACTCGATCGCCACGGAAGTCCTCGACGTGGCCAAGAACCCAGACCGTGCCATCTTCCAACCGAACGACAGGTGGCGACTCACCGGTACCCGAAAGCGCGTCAAGATCGTCGTGATCCTAGAGCCCGACGGTCAGGTGTGGACCGCATGGCCGCCACCAGGCAGCCCCGGCGTCGTGAAGAATCCACTCACCAAGGAGGGGGCAGCTCGTGAACCAAGACGAAGTGATCAAGGCAGGGCGGGAATTGCCTGAGCGGTACGCCGACCGCGTATCGCCCGAAGTGCTCGACGGCATGCAGCTCATGAGGGACGGCGGCGAGTACGGAGAGCTGGTCGGCCTGTTGACAGCCGCGCTCGCCAAGAGCAGCGTGCCCATCACGGCCGCCGAGCGCGACGAGCTACGCGAGCTGGTGGAGGCGGCCGGTGAAGGTGGCGAGTACGTGGACGGGCTGACCGTCCGGGATTAACCAGACAGTGAGACCTGTTGCATCGCGCCTCGGGGCTGATCGTCGCCTGCCATCGCCGGCCACACCCACTCGCCCCGAGGGTTACGGGGGTCGGTCGTGGGCGCGGTTGCGTCTGGGTGTCTGGGTGGGGTCGAGCCACTTGGGTGGCACTGTGTGGGGGCGGCCGTTGAGCATCGCGAGGTGGACGGTGCCGTCGTGGACCGCCGTGTGGTGGGCGGTGCAGACCAGCGCGAGGTTGTCGACGTCGGTCACGCCGCCCCTTGACCACCAGGTGAGGTGGTGCGCTTCGGTGTATTGCGGTGGCGCGTCGCACCCGTGGACCACACAGCCGCCGTCGCGGGCGACCAGCGCCCGACGCAGCGGGGGTGGGGCGAGGCGTTTGTTCCGGCCGTAGTGCAGGACCTCGCCGTGCGGCCCGAACACCGCCAACGCCAGATCGGCCTGGCACGCCTGCGTGAGGAGTTCGTGGACGGAGACGGGTTCGCCGTTGTTCAACCACGCCACGCCTGACCGCTGCTCCAACTCGGTGAGGGTGATGGTGGCGATGACCTGCGGCCGGTGCCCACCAGAGGTCGGCATGTCCGGGTGCCCGAGGGCGAGGGTGGCGAGCTGGCCGAGCGCGTCGGCGCGGCGGCGGGTCGCGGTCCGCAGATCGGGGGTGCCGTCGGCTTCGGGTTTCGGCTTGGCGAGGGCCTCGATCGCGAGGGTGACGGCGTTGGCGGTGGGGGCGTCGAGGCGGCCGCGGAGGGCGTACATGCCGTGCAGGTCCGCGGTGATCGTGAACTCCTGGCTCTCCTGCTGCTCCTTCTCCGTCGCCAGCACCCCGTCGGGGTCCAGGCACGCGCCCAGGTGTTTGGCCGCACACCGCAACCGCGCCGGATCCAGCTCAGTCGCGGTCTGCACCAGCCGGGCCTCCGCCGCGGCACGGGTCGGGTCGTCCACCGCGGCGGGGAGCTTCTGC
>WHST01000122.1 GCA_009379955.1 Streptosporangiales bacterium
CCCCGACTCCCCCGACCGCCGCACACCCGCAGCGGCGACTACACCTGCCCAGAACCCCGAAACCAGCGTCAAACACACACCGCCGAGCCCCGAACAGGCCACCCCGAACCCCCGCGACACCCCCAGACGTCCCCATCGGCATACCCAAGACAACAACCGACATGATCAACCTGGGCAACGGCCACCGCCACCGACCGACTCGCTTATTTGAGGACTAGCCATGGCCGCCGGAATCTGGCACAACTGGACCACCGGCATCACCCACAAACGCTCATTGAGCGCTTACGACCACTGCTGACCAAGGAATCAATCATCTAGGCGTCGACGGCGACGATCTGGTCCACCACCGACGTCAGGTCGGGGCCGACGATGTCGGGCTGGGCGCCGAGCGGGCTGAGCACCATGCCGGGACGGGCCACGAACGCGGCCTTGCAGCCGGCGCTCAACGCCCCGGACACGTCCCACGAGTGCGCGGCCACCAGGCGCACCTCGCCCGGGTCGACGCCGTACGCGTCGGCCACCGACAGGTACGCCTCCCTCGCCGGCTTCAGCCGGCGGACCGCGTCGGCCGAGAGCGCCTGGTCGAACAGCGGCCTGATGCCGGCGTGGGTCAGCTGCGCCTCCGCCACGGCCGGCGGCGAGTTGGTCAGCGCGACGATCCGCAGCGAGGTCTCGCGCAGCCGCTCCAGCGCCGCGGGCACCTCGGGATGTGCGGGCAGCCCGGTCATCCCGCCGACCAGCCGGTCGGCCGCGGCGTCCGTCAGCGGCATGCCCTGCCGGCTCGCGAGCATGGCCAGGGCGGCGCGCTGGGCGGTGGTGTAGTCGACGTAGTCGCCGGTGATCCCACCGACGAACGAGAGCTGCAGCATCAGGGAGAACCACTGCGGACGCAGCGTCGCCGTGCCGAAGATCTCCTCGAACGAACCGTCGAGCGCGGACAGGTCGAGCAACGTCTCGTTGACATCGAAGGCGATGACCCTGGTCATCAGGTGGCTCCCGTCGTGCCGCGACGCGCGATCGTCTCCTTGAGCTTCTTGCCGGACTCCTCCAGCTCCTCGGCGAGACCGGCGTCGGCGCCCTCCTCGTCCGCGCCGAGCTGGCGCAGCTCCTCGCTCAACGCCTCGAGCTCGGCGCCGCCGGCCATCTGCAGCGTGAGCTCGTCGAGGTCGAGCTCGGCCTTGTCGAAGTTGCCCGTCATGCGGCCGCGCTTCAGCAGCACGAACGTGTCGCCGACCAGGAACGCGTGGTGCGGGTTGTGCGTGATGAAGATGACGCCGAGCCCCGACTCGCGGGCGGCGGCGATGTACTTCAGCACCACGCCGGACTGCTTGACGCCCAGCGCCGCCGTCGGCTCGTCGAGGATCAGCACCTTCGCGCCGAAGTAGACGGCCCTGGCGATCGCGACGCACTGCCGCTCGCCGCCGGACAGCGTGCCGATCGGCTGGTCGACGTCGCGCAGGTCGATGCCCATCTTGGCCAGCTCGCCCTTCGCCGTGCGCCGCATGGTGCCGATGTCGAGCCGGCGCAACGGCCCGACGCCCTTGCGCAGCTCCGAGCCGAGGAAGAAGTTGCGCCAGACCGGCATCAGCGGCACGACGGCGAGGTCCTGGTAGACAGTCGCGATGCCGCGGTCGAGCGCTTCTCGCGGGGAGGCGAAGCGCACCTCCTCCCCCTCGACCTCGTACCGCCCCTCGTCGTGCTGGTGCAGGCCCGCGACGATCTTGATGAGTGTCGACTTGCCCGCACCGTTGTCGCCGAGCACGCAGGTGATGCCGCCGCGACGGACATCGAGGGACACTCCGGTGAGCGCGACGATGTTGCCGTAACGCTTGCCCACGTCGACGAGGCGGACGAGAGACGATCCGTCGGCGGTCATCGCGACGCCTCCACCCGTTTGCGCACCCATACGTTGACGACGGTGGCGAAGAGGAGCATGGCCCCGAGGAAGAACTTGAACCAGTCCGGGTTCCACTCGGCGTAGACGATGCCCTGGTTGGCCATGCCGAAGATCAGCGCGCCGATCGCCGACCCCACCGCCGAGCCGTACCCGCCGGTCAGCAGACACCCGCCGATGACCGCCGCGATGATGTAGAGGAACTCGTTGCCGACGCCCTCCCCCGACTGCACGGTGTTGAACGCGAACACCAGGTGCATGCCGGAGAACCACGCGGCGAACGAGACACCCATGAACAGGCCGATCTTCGTCCGCGCCACCGGGACGCCGACGGCGCGCGCGCTCTCCTTCGAGCCGCCGACGGCGAAGATCCAGTTGCCCACCCGCGTGCGCAGCAGCAGCCAGCTCGCGATCGCCACGAACACGATCCACCAGAGCACGGTGATCTTCACCGAGACCCCGCCGAACACCACCGCGACGAGCCACCCACCGAGACCGGGCAGGAGCATCGTCAGCGACGGATCCGGCACCACCAGGTCCGCGGCGAACACCTGCTGCGCGCTCGCGAACCCGTCCATGTCGGCGACCGAGTCGCTCGCGACGTTGCCGGTCACCAGCTTCGTCAGACCGAGGTTGAGACCGGTCAGCATCAGGAACATCGCCAGCGTGACGATGAAGCTCGGCAGGCCCGTCCGGATCACGAGCACGCCGTTGACGAAGCCGATCGCCAGCGCGACGACGAGCGAGATGAGGACACCCGCCCAGACGTTCAGCGTCAGCTGGTAGCTCATCAGCGAGGCCGCGAGCGCCGAGCTCGTGACCGCAACGCCGGCGGACAGGTCGAACTCACCGCCGATCATGAGCAGCGCCACGGCGAGCGCCATGATGCCGATCGTCGAGCTCGCGTAGAGCACGGTGGCCAGCGACGACGCCTGCAGGAACGTGTCGGCGACCACCGCGAAGAAGACGAACACGACCACGGCGCCCAGCAGCGACGCGAACTCCGGGCGTGCCATGCCGCGGCCCAGGAACGACCGCCGGACGACGCGCTCGTCGGTCGCGGCCTGGGCGGCCGTGGTCACCGGGTGCCCTTGTCGGCGAACTTCCCGATCTTGTCGACACCGTCCTTGGTCACGATCTGCGGGCCGGTGAGGACCGTCTGACCGCCGCCGATGACGTTGCCATTGTTGATCTGCAGCCAGATCTGGTCGACCGCGAGGTAGCCCTGCAGGTACGGCTGCTGGTCGACGGCGAACTGGATCTCGTCCTTCTTGATCGCGTCGACGAGGCTCTTGTTCAGGTCGAACGTCGACACCTTCGCGTCACTGCCCGCGTCCTTCACCGAGCTGACGGCGGTCAGGGCGATCGGCGCGCCGAGGGTCAGCACGCTGTCGATGCTCTTGTCGGCCTGGAGCCTCGCGGTGATGGCGGACTTCACGCTCGGCATGTTCTCGCCGTTGACGTTGAGGTTGACCATCTCGCCGTCGAACGTCTTCTTCGCACCGGCGCACCGCGCCTCGAGACCCACGTGTCCCTGCTCGTGGATGACGCACAGGGCCTTCTTGGCGCCGGTCGTGTTCAGCTGCGTGCCCGCCGCCTCACCGGCGATCCCTTCCTCCTGGCCGAAGTGCGCGATGGCGCCGTACGCCGCGGACTCCTTCTCCCCGGCGTTGATCGTCACCACGGGGATGCCGGCGTCGACGGCCTTCTCGACCGCGGACTTCATGGCGTCGGGCTTCGCCAGCGTGACGATGAGGCCGTCGACCTTCTGGTTGATCGCGGTGTCGATCAGCTGCGCCTGCCGAGCACCGTCCGGGTCGTTGGAGTAGAGGAACTGCGCGTTGTCCTTCTGTGCAGCGGCCTTCGCGCCCTTCTGCACGATGTCCCAGAAGGTGTCACCCGCCTCGCTGTGGGTGACCATCGCGACCTTGATGCGAGGAGTCTTCGCGACGTTCCCGCCGCCCGCCTCCTGGCTCTCCTCCGCCTTCTTCCCACCCTGGCCGCTGCACGCGACCATGGACAGACCGAGCGTCGCCACCGCGATCGCCGGCAGGATCCTCCTGCGCACCACACCCATCACGCTCTCCTTTGAGCCGTGTCGTCACTGCCTGAGGTCGTTCCTAGCCGAGCGTCGGGAAGCTGAAGCTCGCCCCCGACGCGTGCTCGACGTGCGGCCACCGCGCGGTGACCGCCTTCCCCCTGGTGTAGAACTGCACACCCTCCGGACCGTGCACGTGGTGGCCGCCGAAGAGGGAGTCCTTCCAGCCACCGAAACTGTAGAACGCCAGCGGGGTCGGGATCGGCACGTTGACGCCGATCATCCCCACGGTCACCCGGCGCTGGAACTCCCGGGCGGCCTCGCCGCTGCTCGTGAAGATCGCGGTGCCGTTGCCGTACGGGTTCGCGTTGACGAGCTCGATCGCCTCGTCGAGGGTCTCCGCGCGGAGGACGACGAGCACCGGGCCGAAGATCTCGTCACGGTACACGGCCATCTCCGGTGTGACCCGGTCGAACAGCGTGGGGCCGACGTAGAACCCACCGTCGTTCCCCTCGACGCTCACGCCGCGGCCGTCGACGAGCAGCTCGGCACCCTCGGACACGCCGCCGTCGACCGCGGACAGCACGCGCTCCCTCGCCTCGGGGGTGACGACGGGTCCCATGTCCGCGGACTCGTCGGACCCCGGGCCCACGCGGACGGACGAGGCGCGTGCGCTCAGCCGATCGACGAGCGCGTCGCCGACCGCGCCGACCGCCACCACCGCCGAGATGGCCATGCACCGCTGCCCCGCGGAGCCGTAGCCCGCCGTGGTGAGGTGCTCGGCCGCGAAGTCGAGGTCGGCGTCGGGCAGCACCACCGCGTGGTTCTTCGCACCGCCGAGAGCCTGCACTCGCTTGCCGTTCTTCGCCGCGCGCTCGTAGATGTAGCGGGCGATCGGCGTGGAGCCGACGAACGAGACCGCGGCGATCTCCGGGTGATCGAGCACCGCGTCGACGGCCTCCTTGTCGCCGTGGACGACGTTGTACACGCCCTCGGGCAGCCCCGCCTCGGCGTACAGCTCGGCGACGAGCAGCGACGCCGACGGGTCGCGCTCGCTCGGCTTCAGCACGAACGTGTTGCCGCACGCGATCGCGATCGGGTGCATCCACATCGGCACCATCGCGGGGAAGTTGAACGGCGTGATGCCGGCGACGACGCCGAGCGGCTGCCGGAACGCGTACGCGTCGATGCCGCGCGACACCTGGTCGGAGAAGTCGCCCTTGAGCAGCTGCGGGATGCCGCACGCGAACTCCACGACCTCGAGACCGCGCTGAACCTCGCCTGCCGCGTCGGAGACGACCTTGCCGTGCTCGGCCGAGATGACCTTCGCGATCTCATCCGCGTGGCGCTCGACGAGGTCACGGAACCGGAACATGACGCGAGCACGCTTCACCGGCGACTCGTCGCGCCAGGTCTCGAGCGCCTTGGTCGCCGCGCGTACGGCCAGGTCGACGTCGGCCGCGGAGCCGAGGACCACCTCGGCCTGCCGCTCGCCGGTCGCGGGATTCCACACGGTCCCTCGACGCGTGGACGCGCCCGCGGTCGCGGCGCCGTCGATCCAGTGCTCGATCGTGTTCATCGGTCCTGCCTTAGCAGATGTGTTCGTTGGGATGTCTTGTCGGTCTCGTAGGCGGCGCGAGCCCTGCGCGTGGACTCACGCGTCGAGACCTCTGCCACCGGTACGTCCCACCATGCCGCGGAGTCGGGCGCACTGCCACGCGGATCGGTGCGGACGTACACGACGGTGGTGCGCGACGCCGCCCGTGCCGTGCGCAGCGCGTCGCGCAGCTCCTCGGCGGTGGTGGGACGCAGGACGTCGGCACCGAGGCTGGCGGCGTTGGCGGCGAGGTCGACGGGCAGCGGACCGCCGTCGAGCAGGCCGGTCTCGGGATCGCGCATGCGGTAGGCCGTGCCGAGCCGCTCGGCGCCTACGCTCTCCGACAGCGCCCCGATCGACGCGAAGCCCGCGTTGTCGACGAGCACCACCACGAGCTTCACGCCCTCGGAGACCGCCGTGACGAGCTCCTGCGCGAGCATGAGGTACGAGCCGTCGCCGATGAGAACGAAGACCTCGCGGTCGGGCCTGGCGAGCCTGATGCCCAGGCCGGCCGGGATCTCGTAGCCCATGCAGGAGTAGCCGTACTCGACGTGGTACTGCAGCGGATCCCGGGCGCGCCACAGCTTGTGCAGGTCACCGGGCATGCTGCCCGCGGCGTTGACGACGACGTCGGTGTCGGCCATCACGTCGTCGAGCGCGCCGAGCACCGCGGCCTGCGGCAGCGGCGTGCCGTCCTGCGCGTACGCCTCGTCGACCAGCAGCCGCCAGGCATCGGCGAGCCCACGGACCTGCGACACGTAGTCGTCGGCGACCCGCCAGCCGGCGAGCGCCTCGGTGAGCGCGACGAGACCTGCGTGCGCGTCGGCGACGAGGGTCATGCCGGCGAGCTTCACCGCGTCGAACGACGCGACGTTGAGGTTGACGAAGCGCACGCCGGGATCGGCGAAGACCGACCGCGACGCCGTGGTGAAGTCGCCGTACCTGGTGCCGACGCCGACGACCACGTCGGCGGCCCCGGCGAGTGTGTTGGCCGCGCGGGTGCCCGTCGCGCCCACGGCACCGACGGCGCACGGGTGGTCCCACGGCAGCGCGCCCTTGCCCGCCTGGGTCTCGGCGACGGGTACGCCCGTGGCGTCGGCGAAGGCGCGGAGGGCGTCGCTCGCCTCGCTGTACTTCACGCCGCCGCCGGCGACGAGCAGCGGACGCTCCGCCGCGCGCAGCAGTGCGACGGCGCGGTCGAGAGCGGCGGGCTCCGGCACCGGCCTCGGCACGTGCCACACCCGGCGCTCGAACAGCTCGACCGGCCAGTCGAACGCCTCGGCCTGGACGTCCTGCGGCAGTGCGAGCGTCACCGCGCCGGTGTCGACGGGGTCGGTGAGCACCCGTGCGGCCGCGAGCAGCGCGGACGGCAGCTGCTCGGGACGGTTGACGCGGTCCCAGTAGCGCGACACAGGCCGCAGGCAGTCGTTGACCGACACGTCGTACGACCGCGAGTCCTCGAGCTCCTGCAGCACCGGGTTGGCGACCCGGGTGGCGAAGATGTCGCCGGGCAGCAGGAGCACGGGGAGCCGGTTGATGGTCGCCAGTGCCGCGCCGGTGACCATGTTGGTCGCGCCGGGACCGATCGACGACGTGCACGCCAGCGTCGACAGGCGGTTCGACGCCCGCGCGTAGCCGACCGCGGTGTGCACCATGGCCTGCTCGTTCCTGGCCAGGTAGTACGTCATGGCGTCCGCATGTTCGAGCAGTGCCTGCCCGAGCCCGGCGACGTTGCCGTGGCCGAAGATGCCGAAGCAGCCGGCGACGAGGCGGTGCTCGACGCCGTCGCGCTCGGTCCACTGGTTCGCCAGGAACCTGATCGTCGCCTGCGCCACGGTCAGGCGGACGGTGTCAGTCATGCGCCGCTCCCTCCGCCGAGGTGAGCGGGAGCCGCGGGTCGACCGGCTGGTCGCGCCAGATCTCGCGGATCCACGCGTGCGCGGGGTCGTCGCGGATGAGCCAGGCGCGGTCGGGCGACGGCCCGGCCATCACGTTGAGGTAGTAGAGGTCGTACCCGGGGACGGCCATCGACGGGCCGTGCCAGCCGTGCGGCATGCACACGACGTCGCCGGTGCGCACCTCGGCCAGCACGTCGGCAGGACGGTCCTCGGTGCCGTAGACCCGTTGGTACGCCATGCCTTCAGCGCCCTCGGGAGCGTCAACCTCGAAGTAGTAGATCTCCTCGAGCTCGGACTCGACCCCCGGATGTTCCTCGTCGTGCTTGTGCGGCGGGTACGACGACCAGTTGCCGCCGGGCGTCAGGACCTCGACGGCGATCAGCCGGTCGGCCTCGAACACGCCGGCGGCGCAGAAGTTGTTGACCTGCCGGCTGCAGCTGCCCGCGCCGCGCAGCTCGACGGGCACGCCGGCGGCCGGCGTGTACCGCGGCTCGAGCCGACGCGAGCAACGCGCGGCGGGGAGCGCGAGGCGTACGGGACCCGCCGTCGCACGCACGGTCACCCCGGCGTCGCGCGGGACGTACACGAAGTCGCTCACGCCGGCGAAGACCGACGGGCGTCCGGTCAGCGTGAACGCCTCGCCGTCACACTCCACCGTGCAGCCGCCGGTCAGCGGCAGCAACGCCATCTCGTCGTCACCGGTCGCGAACGTCGAGGTCGCCCCGGCGTCGAGGACGAGCACCCGCAGGCTGCTGTAGCCCCAGCCTGCGACGTCGGGCGTCAGCTCCAGCCCCCAGGGGCCGGTCGCGAGCGACCCCGCCCGGTGGTGCGTCACCTGGCGCCCCCTCACAGCAGACCGACGGCGGTGTCGACCGCGCCGGCCACGTCGTCGTCGGACGGGTACAGCAGCGAGCGTCCCACGACCAGGCCGCGCACCGTCGGGAGGGCGAGCGCCGCCGCCCACCGTGCGTACGCCTCGTCGGGGTCGCCGGTGACGTCGCCGCCGAGGAGGAGCGCCGGCAGCGTCGAGGCGGCCAGCACCCGCTCCATGTCGTCGACCACGGGCACCTTCAACCACGTGTACGCCGACGTCGTGCCGAGCGCCGACGCGACGCTGACGGCCCTCACCATCGCGTCGGGCGACAGGTCCGTCGCCGGCCGGCCGCCCGGGCGGTGCATCCAGAACGGCTCGAGCATCGCCATCAGCCGGCGTCCCGCGAGGTCGCCGACCGCACGCGCGCACGACTCGAGCAGGCGCGCCGTCGCGTGGTCGGACGGGTCGATGCGGACGAGCATCTTGCCGCCGTCGAAGCCGTGGCGGTCGATCCCCTCGACGTCGAAGCCGGTGAACCTGTCGTCGATCTCGAACACCGACCCGGCGAGCCCGCCGCGGTTCATCGAGCCGATCACGACCTTGTCGTCGAGCGCGCCGAGCAGCAGCAGGTCGTCGACGACGTCGGGGGCGGCGAGCACGCCGTCGACGCCGGGACGCGACAGCGCGACGAGCACCCGGTCGAGCAGGTCGGCGCGGTCGGCCATCGCCATCGGCCGGTCACCGACGCCCAGCGCCCCGCGCGCCGCGTGGTCGACCGCGACGATCATCAGCCGGCCGGACTCCCCCACCAGCGCACGCCGGCGTCGGCCCGCGGCCGCCTTCGCGACGGCGTCCGGCTCCCGTACCCGCCGCTCCACCAGGGCGCGGACGTCGACCGTCATGAGTTCGCCTTCAACAGGTCCTCCACCTCGTCGGCCGTCGGCATCGCGTCGGCGCAGGCGAGCCGCGACGACACGAGCGCACCGGCTGCATTGCAGAAGCGCATGACCTCGCCGAGGTCCCAGCCCGCGAGCAGGCCGTGGGCGAGCGCACCGCCGAACGCATCACCCGCGCCGAGCCCGTTGACCACGTCGACGGGGACGGGAGGCACCTCGACCCGCTCGTCCGCCGTGCACGCGAGCACGCCCTTGGGCCCCTGCTTCACCACGGCGAGCCGCACGCCCGCCTCGAGCAGCCGATCCGCCGCCTCGTGCGGCTTCCTGCTGCCCACCGCCACCTCGACCTCGTCGAGGTTGCCCACCGCCACCGTCGCGTGCCGGACAGTCTCGCCGATCACCTCGGACGCCTCCCCCGCGGACGGCCAGAACATCGGCCGGTAGTCGAGGTCGAGCACCGTGTGGTCACGGCGCTCGCGTGCCCGCAGCGCCTCGACGGTGGCCGTCCGGCTCGGCTCCTCCGACAGGCCCGTGCCGGTCACCGAGAAGAACCGCGCCGCCCTGATCGCGTCGAGGTCGAGCTCGCCGGCGTAGATCTCCAGGTCGGGCGCCTTCGGGTAGCGGTAGAAGTACAGCGGGAAGTCGTCCGGCGGGAAGATCTCGCAGAACACGACCGGGGTCGGCAGGTGCGCCACCGGAGTCACGAACCTGTCGTCGACGCCGAACCCGCGCAGCGCCTCGTGGACGTACCGGCCGAACGGGTCGGCGCCGGTGCGGGTGATGACCGCGCTGCGCCTGCCGTACCGCGCCGCCGCGACGGCGACGTTGGTGGCGCTGCCACCGAGGAACCGCGCGAACGTCTCGACCTCGTGCAACGGCACGCCGGTGCGCTCGGGATACAGGTCGACGCCGACCCGCCCCATCGTGAGCACGTCGAACGGACCGTTCGCCTCGCTCATGGCCATACGCGACCGCTTCCTCCGCTCACGGCTCCTCCGCCAGCAGTCCCCCGAGGAACGCCAGGCTCGCGGCGACGTCGTCCCGCGGACCCGCGCCGGCCGGCGGCTCGGCGTCGAGGACGCAGTCCTGCTCCAGGACGTACCAGCCGTCGTACCCCGCCGCCTCGAGTGCCACCACGATGGCCGCGACGTCGACGTCGCCCGTGCCGAGCGGCGCGTAGAGGCCCTTCCGCACGGCGTCGGTGTACGCGAGCGAGCCGTCGCGCAGGTGCGCCACCAGGTCGGCGCGGACGTCCTTGAGGTGGACGTGCCCGATCCGGGACGCGGCGTCACGGGCCAGCGCGACGGGATCGCTGCCCCCGGCGAGCAGGTGTCCGGTGTCGAGGCACAGCGGGACGGCCGACGCGTCGAGGACGCGCGCGACCTCGTCCGGTCCCTCGACCATGGTGCCGACGTGGGGGTGCAGGGTCGCGCGCACGCCGCGGTCGGCGGCACGCGCGGCGATCGCGGCGAGGTGACCGACGAGCGTGCGCCACTGGTCGCCGGTGAGCACGTCGCGCTCGTCGTAGCCCGCGCGGCCGGTGGCGGCGGCGAGCACGAGCGTGTCGGCTCCGGCGGTCACGAACGCGTCGAGCTCCGCCTCGACCTGGGGCATCGGGTCGCGACCGGCGTCGTGCAGGACGACGGCGAGGAAGCCGCCGACCGCGCGCATGCCGTGGGCGCGCAGGACGTCCGACCGCCGTGCCGGGTCGGCGGGCAGGAACCCGGGCGGGCCGAACTCGGTGGCGGCGACACCGAGGGCGCGCATCTCGCCGAGCACGCGCTCCGGCGCCAGCTGGTGGCCCCAGCCGGGCACCTCGCACACGCCCCAGGAGATCGGTGCGACGGCGACCCGGGCAGCGGTAGCCATCATGCGCACCCGCCTCCTCCCACGCCTACGGCAGGGGCCGCGCAGGCCGCCGCACCGAGCCAGACCGCATCGCGACCCCTACCTCCGTCGCGCTCGTCGAGCTCCTGTGCGGCGGTAGAGGGGGTCATACCCGCAGCTCCGCCACCCGCACCGGCAGCCCCGACCGCCGGGACGCCTCGCACGCCTCCGCGACGTAGCTGGCCTCCAGCGCCTCCGCGGGCGTGCATACGCTGCGCGGGACGGCGGCGCCGCCGAGCACGTCGACGAAGGCGCGCAGCTCCGCGAGGTACGCGGCCCTGAAGCGTTCCACGAACGTCGCCGCCGGCGGGCCCTTCGGCCAGTCGACGCCGGCCTCGGCCGAGCGCAGCGGTGTCGTGTCGTCGAACCCCACGGCGAGGCTGTCGCGCTCGCCGAGCAGCTCCATGCGCACGTCGTAGCCCGCGGCGTTGTAGCGGGTCGTGGACACCACCACGAGCGTGCCGTCGTCGAGGGTCAGCAGCGCCATGCCGGTGTCGACGTCGCCGGCCTCGCGGAAGAACTCCGCGCCGCGGTTGGCGCCGCGCGCGTACACCTCCACCACCTCGCGGCCGGTGACCCAGCGGACGGCGTCGAAGTCGTGCACCGAGCAGTCGCGGAAGATGCCTCCCGACGCGGCGACGTACGCCGCAGGCGGGGGCGCAGGGTCGAGGGTGGTGCAGCGCAGCGTGTGCAGGAAGCCGAGCCGGCCGTCGCGTACGGCTTCGCGTGCGGCGACGTGACCGGCGTCGAACCTGCGCTGGAAGCCCACCTGGACGAAGCCGCCCGTCCGCTCGTTCTCCGTCACGACGGCCACCGTGCCGGCGACGTCGGTGGCGACGGGCTTCTCGCAGAACACCGGCAGCCGCGACGCCAGCGCGCGCAGCACCAGCTCGGCGTGCGAGCTCGTGGCCGCCGCCACGACGAGACCGTCGAGGCCGAGGTCGAACAGGTCGTCGACGCCGCCCGCGGCGTGGACGTGGGCGCCGGACCGCTCGGCGACACCGGCGGCGCGCGCGGGGTCGACGTCCGCGACGATCACGGCGTCGACGCCGGGAACGGCGGCGAGATGCGCCGCGTGCATCGCCCCGATGCGTCCGGCGCCCGCGAGACCGAGCTTCATCGCCCTCCTTCGTGGCGGTATGTCCCTGCCGAGTCTCGACAAGGCGTCAGCACCGTGTCAATACTTTGTCCTGACATACGGACGGAACGCCGGAGGCCAGGGTGGATGACGTGCCGGTCTCGGTCGACAGGTCGAGTCCGGTGCCGCTCCACGTCCAGGTGGCGCGGCAGTACGAGCGCGCCATCCGCTCCGGTGACCTGCGGCCCGGCTCGCGCCTCGACAACGAGGTGCGCCTTGCCGAGCGCCTCGGCCTCTCCCGGCCGACCGTCCGGCAGGCGATCGGCTACCTCGTCGACCAGGGCATGGTCGTCCGCAAGCGCGGCGTCGGCACGCAGGTCGTGCACAGCCAGGTGCGCCGGCCGCTGGAGCTCACCAGCCTCTACGACGACCTCGCCGGCGCGGGCGCGACGCCCACCACCGCGGTGCGCTCGCTCGGCGAGTGCCCGGCCGACGACGAGATCGCGTCCGCGCTCGACATCCCCACCGGCACGGCCGTGGTCCGGATCGAGCGCACCAGGTACGCGGCGGGCGAGCCGCTCGCGCTGCTGACCAACTTCCTGCCGCGAGACCTGCTCGCGCTCTCCACCGAGGCGCTCGAGGCGAACGGGCTGTACCAGCTGTTCCGCGACCGGGGCGTCCACCTGCACCTGGCGAAGCAGCGGATCGGCGCCCGCGACGCGACGGCGACCGAGGCGCGCGAGCTCGGCGAGCGCCGCGGCACCGCGCTGCTCGCGATGAGCAGGGTCGCGTACGACACCGCGGGTCGCGCCGTCGAGTACGGTCGACATGTGTACCGCGCAACCCGCTACACGTTCGAGCTCACGCTCGTGGAGCGCTGAGGGGTGCCGTCACGCCCGCCCGTCTCCCCCGCGCTGGCACCGTTCGTGCGCACCGTCGGGTACTTCGAGTTCGACCTCGCCCACCGCCGCGAACGGGTGCTGCCGACCGGCTCGGCGCAGCTGCTCCTCAACCTCGCCGACGATCGGCTGACGTCCGAGGCGGCCGGCACCGCGCACCGCACGGCGGGGGCCGCCCTGTCCGGCGTCTGGTCGTCGCACGCCGAGATCGACCCGGCCCAGCAGCGGTCGATCGTCTGCGTCGGCTTCGTGCCCGGCGGCGCCTACCCGTTCTTCTCCGCCCCCGCGGCCGCCACCGCGGGCAGCCTCGTCGACCTCGGCGACCTGTGGGGACGCGACGGCGCCGTCCTGCGCGAGCGCCTGCTGGAGGCGCCGACGGTCGAGGCCAGGCTCCGCATCGTCGAGGAGGCGCTCCTCGCCCGCGCCGTCCGTCCATTGCGGATCGACCCGGCCGTGCGCCACGCGGTCTCCTCCCTGCACAGAGGCGACCGCGTCGGCGACGTCGTCGAACGGCTCGGCACGACGCCCAAGCGCTTCATCAGGACCTTCGCCGACCAGGTCGGCGTCACGCCGAAGCGCTTCGCCAGGATCCGGCGGTTCCAGCGCGTCCTCCAGGCCGTCCCCCACGACCGCCCGGTCGACTGGGCCGCGCTCGCCGCCTCGAGCGGCTACGCCGACCAGGCCCACCTCGTGCACGAGTTCCGCACGTTCGCGGGCGTCAGCCCCACCGGCTACCGCGCGCGCTCGGCCGCCGAGCGCAACCACGTGGTCCTCCCCGACTGAGGCGGCGCAACCGGCAATTTTCTTCAAGCATCCCCGGGCGATCCGGCGCACGATGAGGACATGAGCACAACGATCACACCACGCCTCATCGTCTCCGACGCCGCCAAGGCCATCGACTTCTACGTCGACGCGCTCGATGCGACCGAGGTCAGCCGCCACGCCGACCCGGGCGGCGCGATCGTGCACGCCGAGCTCACGGTCGGCGGGGCGTCCTTCACCCTCAAGGACGAGACGCCCGGCACGACCGACCTCGGCCCCGCCTCGTTCGGCGGCACGCCGGTCATCCTCAACCTCACGGTCGACGACGTCGACGCACTCGGCGCACGCATGGAGCGCGCCGGCGCGACCGTGATCTTCCCGATCGACGAGCACCCGTACGGCAAGATGGGCCGCTTCGCCGACCCCTTCGGCCACATCTGGATGATCGCCCAGGCGTCGTAGTCAGTGTCCGGGGTGGTCGGTGGGCCGTCGGGGGCGGGTGGCGAGGCGCTTGGTGGCGATCCTGCGGCGCGCGCGCCTGATGATGCTGCGCGCCTCCCTGGCGAGGTCGGCGGCGCCGATGAGGCCCGCCTCGTTGCCGAGCTCGGCGCGGACGATGCGGGGCTCGGGCCGGAACCCGCGGCCGGTCAGCGAACGCCGGAACGTGTCGCGGGCGGGTCCGAGCAGCAGGTCACCGGCCTCCGAGACGCCGCCACCGATCACGAAGCAGCTCGGGTCGAACGCCGCCGCGAGGTTGGCGAGGCCGAGGCCGAGCCACCGACCGACCTCCTCGAACAGCTCGACGGCGGTCGCGTCGCCGTCCTTGGCCGCGTCGGTGACGACGGGGCCCGTGATGTCGAGCACGGCGCCCCCCGCGCGTTCGAGCAGGCTCTGCGCGACGGGTGACCCGGACGCCGCGAGCTCGCGCGCCTCGCGTACCAGGGCGTTGCCGCTCGCGTACTGCTCCCAGCAGCCGCGGTTGCCGCACTCGCAGCGGTGGCCGCCGGGGACCATCGTCATGTGCCCGAACTCGCCGGCCATGCCGAACTTCCCGCGCTGGACGACACCGTCGTTGATGACCGCGCCGCCGATGCCGGTGCCGAGGTTGACGCAGAGCAGGTGCGACTCGCCCATCGCCGCGCCGTAGCGCCACTCGGCCCAGGCCGCGGCGTTGGCGTCGTTCTCGACGACGACCGGCAGGCTCAACCGTCGCTCGACGCCGGCGCGCAGCGGTTCGTGACGCCAGGCGAGGTGCGGCGCGAACAGCACCGAGGACCGGCTCGAGTCGACGAAGCCGGCCGCGCCGATGCCGACTGCCACGACGTCGTGGTCGGCGGTGAGCGCGTTGACGACCTCGGCGATCGTGTCCTCGGTGTCGTGCGGGTTGCGTCCGGGAGTGTCGCGTCGCTGCCTGGCCAGCACCTGCCCGTCGGCGTCGACGACACCGCCGGCGACCTTCGTGCCGCCGATGTCGATGCCGATGGTCAGCAGGCGACTAGCCACGAGCTCTCACTGTCGCGGTCGCCGGCCCGACTGCTCGGCTGCCTGCCGCACCAGGTGGACGAGCGTCTTGGCGGTGTCGCCGATCTGCTCGTACAGGTCGGGACGGGTGTTGCGGACGGCCGACAGCGTCTGGCAGAACGGGCAGTACTTGCACTCGCGTGCCGCCCCCTCCTCGGCCGTGGTCGCGCTCGACCAGACGTCGTCGCGCCGCGTCTGCGAGCGGAACGCCGAGCCCACCGCGGCACGGCCGAACCCGGCCGCCGCCCGGCTCGCCGGGGTGCCGCGGAAGAAGTCGCCGACCCAGCCCTCGACGGAGTCGATGAGGTCGCGCGGGTCGGCCGACGGTGGGGTGGGCCGCCGGCTCGTCGTACGCTCCTCGCCGACGCGCTCGGACACCTTGCCGACGACCTTCGACGCGTCGCGGAAGACGTTGCCGAGGAAGCCCTCGACCTGGCCCATGAACTGGCGCGCCTGATCGTCGAACGTCGGACCGCCCGCGCCCGCGGAGGCACCGGCCGGCTCCCGGTCGTCGGTCGCGGAGTCGTCGGTCGCGGAGTCGTCGGTCGCGGAGTCGTCGGTCGCGGAGTCGCCTGTGACGGGGTCGTCTGTCGGGGAGTCGTCGGTGACGGACTCGGCGGTGACGGACTCGGCGGCGGGCGCGGGCTCCTCGACGGTCTCGTCGACGACGTCGGCCCACGACCCCGGCTCGGCCTCGTCGTCGGCGGCGGGCTCGTCCACGGACGCCGCGACCGGCGGCTCGGTGACCTCCGCGGGGTCGGCCGACCCCTCGTCCTGCGGGACGGTCTCCCGCGGTGCGGACTCCTGCGGTACGGAGTCCTGCGGTGTCGACTCGTCGCGCTCGTCGCGCTGGTCGCCCTCAGTACCTTCGGTCATGGCCTGCTCCTCGTTCGTCAGCGAAGGCCCCCACCTTCCACCCTCATCCTCGCAGGTGCGAGACGGTGGTGCGGGTCTCCCTCACACACCCGCTCGTGCGCTCATCCCTCGACGCGCTTCTTCAGCCCCTTGAGGGCGGTGTCGACGATGACCTTCTCGGCCTTGCGCTTGAGCAGGCCGATCATCGGCAGCTTGACGTCGACGGTGAGCTCGTACGTGACCACGGTCGCCGCCTCGCTGCCGGCGAGCTCGTAGGAGCCGTCCATCGCGCTCACCATCGAGCCCTCCTCGGCGAGGTGCCAGGAGACCAGTGTGTCGTCGGGAGCCCAGGCGTAGCCGAGCACGTAGGTGTCCTTGATGACGCCCGCGTCGAGGGTGAAGCGCACCCGGTTCGCCCGTCCGCCCGCCTCCTCGAGCACCTCGACCTCCTTGACGTTGGCCCAGTCGGGATACGCGTCGAAGTCGGCGATGACCGCCATGACGTCGGACCGGTTCGCGCCGATGGTGATCGTGGATCGAGTCTGCTCCGCCATGGCGACGGAGGTTACCCTCTTTCCCCGCCCGACGCCCCTTCCCGGCGGGACCTTGTCCTGACGCCCAGTTCGCGGCCGGCCTCGAGCTCGTCCTTCAGCGCGCTCAGCCGTCGTTTGAAGTCGACGGCGAACCCGCGGCGCAGCCGGTCGGCCGCGCGCCGTCCCCGCCCGGCGTCGTCGGCGGTGGCCGGGTCGAGCCTGAGGTAGAGGTGGACGACGGTGCCGTCCCGGTGCGGTTCGAGCCACACCTCGCTCGTCCCGGCGAGAGACCCGGTGACGCGCCAGCGCATACCCTTGAGACCGCGGTCCTCGGCGACCTCGAGCGTGAGGTCCGGCCACCACGCCGCCCAGGTGCGGGGGTCCGCGAAGACGGGCGCCAGCCGATGCGGTGGCGCCACCACGTACGTCTCGTCCACGAGATCGACCAGCATGGGCGACGACGCTACCCCAGGGACCCGTGACCAGGTACCGTCCACTCAAAGAGCTGGTCGTTACCAACCCGACTCGACAGTAGCGTCATCGCACGTGGGCGAGTTGCGGCAGGCGGGGCTACTGTCGCGTCGATTGGTAATGGCCGATGACGGCATGAGGTAGGAGCCAGCAGTGCGCGAGTTCACCGCCCCGGACACGATCGAGATCGACAGTGGCGACAACCTCGCCAAGACGGTCGCCAGGCACGCCGCCGAGCGACCAGACACCGTGCTGTTCCGCCGCAAGCTGGACGACTCCTGGCAGCCCGTCACGGCGGCCGAGTTCAACACGGAGGTGCGTGCTCTCGCCAAGGGCCTCGTCGCGAACGGCATCCTGCCGGGCGACCGGGTCGCCCTCATGGCGTCCACCTCGTACGAGTGGACCCTCGTCGACTACGCCGTCTTCACCGCGGGTGCCGTGACCGTCCCCGTCTACGACACGAGCTCGCAGAGCCAGGTCGACTGGATCGTCGGCAACTCCGGCGCGAAGCTCGCGTTCGCCCAGACCCCGGCGCTCGCCGCGCTGCTGGAGAAGGCACGCGGCGAGGCGCCCGCGCTGAGCTCCGTCTGGACGTGGGAGGACGGCGGCATCGACGAGATGTACCAGCTCGGCGAGGACGTCCCCGACGACGAGATCGACCGTCGCATCGAAGGCACCCACGCCGAGTCCATCGCGACACTCGTCTACACCTCGGGCACCACCGGGCGCCCCAAGGGCTGCGAGCTGACTCACCTCAACCTGCTGTCCAACGCCCGCAGCGCCACCAGCCAGGGCCTCGCCGACATGTTCACCCAGCCGGAGGCCGCGACCCTGCTGTTCCTGCCACTGGCCCACGTGTTCGCGCGCATCATCGAGGTCTTCTGCGTCGAGAACGCCGTGACGTTCGGCCACTGCAAGGACATGAAGAACGACCTCATCGCCGACCTCGGCAGCTTCCGGCCGACGTTCATCCTGGCCGTCCCCCGCGTCTTCGAGAAGGTCTTCAACTCCGCCGCGAGCAAGGCGACGCTCAGCGGCAAGGGCAAGATCTTCGACCGAGCCGCCGGGGTCGCCCGCGACTACTCCAAGGCGCTCGACACCGGCGGCCCGGGCGTCGGGCTCAAGGTCCAGCACGCGCTGTTCGACCGGCTCGTCTACGGCAAGCTGCGCGACGTGATGGGCGGCCGGGTCATGTACGCGGTCTCCGGCGGCGGCCCGCTCGCACCCGAGCTGGCTCACTTCTTCCGCGGCATCGGCCTGCGCGTCCTCGAGGGCTACGGCCTCACCGAGACCTCTCCCGTCGTCTCGGTCAACCTGCCGGCCGACGTCCGCATCGGCACGGTCGGCCGCCCGATCGGCGGCACCACCGTGCGCATCGCCGACGACGGCGAGATCCTCGTCAAGGGCCCGCAGATCTTCACCGGCTACTGGCAGAACGACGAAGCGGCCAAGGAGACGTTCGACGAGGACGGCTGGTTCAAGACCGGCGACCTCGGCGACCTCGACGCCGACGGCTACCTGCGGATCACCGGGCGGAAGAAGGAGATCATCGTCACGGCCGGCGGCAAGAACGTCTCACCGTCGATCCTCGAGGACCGCATGCGCATGCACCCGGTCGTCAGCCAGTGCATGGTCGTCGGCGACAACAAGCCGTACATCGGCGTGCTCGTCACGCTCGACGCCGAGACACTGCCGGACTGGCTCAAGGCCCGCGGCAAGGAGCAGCTCGACCCCGAGCAGGCCAAGGACGACCCCGACGTGCAGCGGGCCGTCCAGGTCGCGGTCGACGACGCGAACACGCTGGTCTCCAAGGCCGAGGCGATCAAGCGGTTCCGCATCGTGTCCGGCGACTGGACCCTCGACGGCGGCGAGCTCACCGCGAAGCTCAGCCTCAAGCGCAAGGTCGTCATGGAGCGCATGGCCGACGACGTCGAGGAGCTGTACACCTGAGGCTGGCTCCGTTCTGGGGTTCCTCTGTGGCCGCTGCATCACGTTGACCGCTGCCTCACCCCTTCTTTGAGTGTTGGGGTCGGCATCTACGGGGTGAGGCAGCTCTGTGGCTGCCTCACTACCTGGCTCGCGTGCGGTGCTGGCTTGTACCCGGATTCCCTTGGTACGTAAGGGAATCCGGCCTACCGACTGACCTCTGGTTGTGGTAGAGTCGAACGCATGTTCGACGTCGAGTTGCTGGACCGGATCGAGGCACTCCCTGCCTCCGGGTCCTCGCATGCCGCGCTCGATGCGATCGACCTCGCTACTGCGCCGGCCGAGGTCGCGCTGGCCGTGCTCGCCGGATACGAGAAGTGCATCGCCGCCGCGCAGGCCCGGCAGTTCGCCGCGCTCGCGCGCCTCGACCAGCTTCGTGACGTGACCAAGGACGACTTCACGCGTGAGGAGGTCGCGGCGGTGCTGCGGATCGCGACCGGTACCGCCGCGGACCGGCTTACGGTCTCCCGGATCACCTGTGACCGGCTCCCCGCGACACAGAAGCTGTTCGCCGCCGGGGAACTCACCGCAATGCACGTGCGGATCCTCGCCGACGCCGTCGAACACCTCGACCCCTCCACCACCGCGCTGGTGGAGGAGTACGCGCTGCGGCGCCCCGA
>WHST01000123.1 GCA_009379955.1 Streptosporangiales bacterium
CACTGGAGAAAGACGTCCGCGAATGGATCAAGATGTGGAACGAGGACCCGAAACCGTTCGTGTGGAAGAAGACCGCGGAGGAAATCCTCGACTCCCTCGCACGATATATCACACGAATTTCCGGCGGGCGACACTAGTGTCTCGCGTCAGAAGTTGTTTGCCGCTGCCGGCGTCCAGGTGAGTGCATCGCAAGGCGGAGGAGGTCCCTCGTACTGGGCGTACTTGGGATCCTCCGACAACGCAGCGAGGTGCTCGCCTGGGCGTCGGCAGGGGTGAACGTACTTCTGGCGCGAGACACTAATCTCTGCGATGACACCGGGGTGGGGCGGAGGGCGACCGTGAGCGCGGGGACTGGTGCGGGCCAGGAGTGGACGGTTCCGGGCTACCGGCACGTCCAGGAGCTGGGGGCGGGGGCGTCCGGCCGGGTGGTGCTGGCGTTGCACGAGGCGTCCGGCGGGTCGGTGGCGATCAAGTACCTCGCGCCGCGGCTGCTGTCCGACATGCGCTTCGTGGAGCGGTTCCGGGCCGAGGCGCGACTCCTGGCCGGCTTGTCCGACCCGCACCTCGTCCGGTGCCTCGACTACGTGGAGGCACCCGAGGGCGCCGCCATCGTCATGGAGCTGGTCGGCGGCGTCAGCCTGCGCGCGATCCTCGACCGGCAACCGGTGCTCGAACCCGAGGTGGCGCTCGTCCTGCTGAAGGGGTCCCTGCTCGGCCTGGCCGCCGCGCACGACGCCGGCGTCGTGCACCGCGACTACAAGCCCGGCAACGTGCTCGTGCCGGCCGAGGGGGACAGCAAGCTCGCCGACTTCGGCATCGCCGTGCCCGTCGGCGCCAACCCGGGCTTCGCGGGGACACCGGCGTACATGGCGCCGGAGCAATGGGTGCGCGGCACGCCGTCGCCCGCCACCGACGTCTACGCCGCCACGGTCGTCTTCGTCGAGTGCCTCGCCGGCGCGCAGCCGTACCGGGCGTCGACGCTCGAGCAGTGGTCCACCGCACACCGCACGGCTCCCGTGCCCGTGGACGCCGTGCCCGCTCCGTTGCGCCCGCTGGTGAACCACGGCATGGCGAAGGATCCCGCGCAGCGTCCGGTCTCCGCCACCGCGTTCGTCGACGAGCTGGAGTCGGTGGCGCGTGGGGCGTACGGCAAGGGGTGGGAGAAGCGCGGCCGCAAGCGGCTCGTCGCCCTCGTCTCCCTGCTCGCCGCGCTGATCCCGCGTGGCCTCACCGACCTGCCGCCGAGCATGCAGAAGACCCCGCACGTCACGCCGACGAAGCTGCCGAAGCCGAACTGGGGTGGCGGCCTGCTGTCCGGCAAGGCGCTCGTCATCGTCGGCACGGTGCTCGTCACCGCGCTCGTGACCACCGTGGTCGTCGTCGTCCGCGACCGGGACGAGCGCGACGAGTCACGACCGCGGACGTCGGCGTCGTCTACCGGGTTCGTGACGCCGTCGTCCGCGCCGACCGACTCCGGTCCCGTCATCGTCATCGTGCGCAAGCGGGTCGAGGAGAAGCGCACCGCGCGCTTCGTCTCCAGCCTGGCGGGGTGCTGCCAGCACCAGTCGTACGCGACCGGCGAGCTGGAGTACCGCAAGGACGCGAGCGCGGTCGGCGTGACCAGGGTCTTCGCCGGCGACGAGGCGTCCGTCGTCCCGGCCGCCCGAGCGAAGCGGTTCGGCATCGACGAGAGCCTCCTGCTGCCCTACCCGTTCGCCAAGGGTCAGGTGTTCTACTTCGCCGACGCGAAGGCCAGGCAGGCGGCGCTGGGCAAGAGCACGTACGTGATCGGCGGCACCGCCTACGCGAAGGCCGCGGGCACCGGATGGAAGACGTTCACCCCGGAGACCTCGAAGTACGCGGGCGGAGGCACGGAGTCCGCGGCGTTCCACCAGCGCAGCGCCGCCGAGCAGGGCTTCGACGCCCGGGCGGCGGCGAGCCCCGAGCACCTGTTGGCGCTGCTCGGCGCCGGCGGCAGGGTCGACCGCGGCGACAACGGCGCGATCGCCTACCGCGGCACTGTCTCGGCCGCCACGATCACGAAGGATCCGCGCTTCGCCCGCGTGTACCAGTCGTACGGCTCGACCGACGGCGAGGTCTCGTACACGGTCACCCTCGGCCCCGACTACCTGCCCCGCTCGCTGTCGCTGCGCTGGCACATGCCGAAGGGCACGGAGGCGTACCCCTACACCACGCTCGACGTCAGGTACACCGCCTGGGGCGAGGGCGACCCGATCCAGCCGCCGTGACCTGGTCTAGCGGGTGAGCAGGTCGACCGCTGCGCGCGTCATCACCGCGATGCCCGGACGCAGGACGCGTTCGTCGACGTCGAACCTGGGCGTGTGGTGGCCGTCGGGGAGCTCGGTGCCGACGATCAGGTAGCTCGCCACACCGCCCTGTTCCTGCACTCTGCGCATCATCGCGGTGGCGTCGTCGGACGCCTCGGCGACGCAGGGCTCGCTCACCTCGTCGACGCCGGGCACGCCACGCGCGGCTCTCGCCACGGCGTCCATCGCGACGTCGTCGGAGCGGGCGCTGGGGGCCTTGCCCGCGACGATGAACTCCGATCCCACCTCGTGCGCGGCCGCGGTACCCGCGACGACGAGCCTGGCGCGGCGTTCGAGCTCGGCGACGACGTCAGCCGACTCGCTGCGCAGCTCCATCAGCATGGTGGCGGAGCCGGCGACCACATTGCGTCCCGTGCCCGCCCGCAGTACCCCGACGTTGACCCGCGAGTTGCCACCCGCGTGCCGCGGCATGGCATGCAGCTGCAGGGCCGCCGCGGCCGCCGCGATCAGGGCGTTGTGCCCCTCCTCGGGGGCGAGACCCGCGTGCGCCTCGCGGCCGGTGAAGTGCACGTCGAGCTTGCGGGTCGCCAGGAAGCCGCTGATGCCGGGGATGATCTCGCCGGTACGCCGCGACTGGGCGCCGACGTGCGGCGCGAGGAACGCGTCGACGCCGTCGAGCAGGCCGGCGGCCACCATCGACGCCGCGCCCCTGGTTCCCTCCTCGCCCGGCTGGAACACCAGCCGCACGGTGCCTGGCCAGCGCTCCTGCGTACGGGCGAGCGCCTCGGCCACGCCGAGGCCCATCGCCGTGTGCGCATCGTGCCCGCAGGCGTGCATGATCCCCGGGTGCACCGAGGCGAAGCCCTCCCGCGTGGGCAGGTGGTCGTCGGTCGTGGCCTCGGGGACGGGGAGGCCGTCGATGTCGAACCGGAGCGCGACCCGCGGGCCTGGACCCGTACCGTCGAGGTCCGCCACGCAGCCGGTCCAGCCGCCGCGCATGGGTTCGAGGACGGACGGGTCGGCGCCCTCGGCCAGGGCGCGGTCGAAGCAGGCGTCCAACTCCGCGCCGCTCGGCACGCCGAGCCGGTCGACGTCGCCGTACAGGTCCTTCCCCCAGCGCACCGTCCAGCCGAGCGAGCGCAGCCGGTCGACGATCGTCGCCGTCGTGCGGAACTCCAGCCAGCCGGCCTCCGCGTGCCTATGGATGTCGCGGCGGTCGGCGACGGCCTGTGCCTCCAGGTCGGCGGCCAGGGTCAGGTACGGCTCATCGTTCACGGGCACGGGCGAAGACCTCCTCGGGGTTGCCTGCTTCGTTGGGTCGGCCGACACTGCGCCACCAGTCGGCGACCTCGGCGCCGGTGGCCACCCAGACGCCGGGGCGGCTGGTGATGTGCGCGACGAGCTCGTCGAGCAGCGCGATACGGCCGGGCGTGCCGATGGTCTGCGGGTGGAACATGATGACGTAGCACAGGCCGAGGTCGTAGTACGCGTCGAACTCGCTGATCCAGGTGTCGAGCACGTCGGCGTAGTTCGCGATCCTGCACTGCCCCGCCGGGAACGGCGGGTGGTAGTTGAACATGAACTGCGGGAAGTCGTCGAGCTCCCAGTGCGCCGGGATCTCCACGATGTCGGTCGCCTCGCCCGCGACGGAGAGGAACGACGGTCGGTCGTCGCCGCGCATCGACGACGACCAGCGGAAGCCCAGCTCGGCCAGCAGCCCCGGCGTCTCGGGGATCATGTCGCCGGCGGGCGTGCGGAAGCCGATCGGCCGCACGCCGGTGAGCTTCTCCAGCACGTCGTTGGACCGCAGTAGCACGTCACGCTGCTGCGTGACGTCGAGGTCGGCGAAGTTCTCGTGCAGGTGGCCGTGGTTGCCGATCTCGTGCCCGGCCTCCGCGACGGCGCGTACGGAGTCAGGCCAGTTCTCCGCGGTGAGCCCGGGGATCATCCAGCTCCCCTTCACTCCTTGCCGGTCGAGCAGGTCGAGGATGCGGGGGACGCCGCGGCACGGACCGTACTCGCCGATCGACAGGGTCTTCGGCCGGTCGACGGCCGTCGGGTCGAGGGTGCGCCAGATGGTGTCCGCGTCGACGTCGAACGTCAGCATGACCGCACAGCGGACGCCGTCGGGCCAGGGCACGGAGTCACTGGGCATCGTTCACCTCTTCTGCTCGGTGTTCCACGTAGTCGTTCTCGCAGGGGCAGCCGGTGGAGAGCGAGATCTGCCGGGTATGGAGGTCCATCACCACGGAGGCGACCGTCGCGATCACCGTCCCGTCCGGACGGGGCGCGGGGTGCCGGCAGATCGACGACGGCAGGCCGTAGTGGTCACGCAGCGCGTCCTTCACGTGGTCGACGGTGATGGCCGGGGCGTTGCGGCGCAGCAGCCGTTCGAGCCGCCGGTGCCGATACAGGGTGTCGGGGAACCGGGCGATGCCCGTGTCCCGCAACCGGCCGAGCGCGACGGGGGAGAGGAAGTGGTTGCTGTGCACCAGCAGGCCGTCGGTCGGATGGAGGAAGAACACGTCGCTCGGCGCCGACTCGCAGTCGATCGCCTCGCCGGGAGCGTGCGCGATGAGGTGGTTGGACGAGAACGCGCGCGGTGCGCGCACCACCTCGCCGAGCGCGTCCGCGAGCGACGGCGACGTGAGGATGCGTCGCCTGATCAACGGGATCGGGACGCCGTTGCCGCCGAAGTCCTCGTTCGACTGCAGGAAGTTGCCGGTGATGCCGATGCCGACGTCGTTGACGCCACTGCGTGCGAGCAGTCCCGCCTCGACGAAGGTACGGAACCCAGGCCCGGTGTCCGGGCGCGCGTCGAGCAGGACGACGGTCTCGCTGCAGCCCGGCCGCCAGTCCCAGTTCTGCGCGAGCAGCGTGTGCTCGTTCGCGCTGACCTCGGGCAGCACGGCGACGCCGGTGCAGCCGTCGTCCTGCCAGAAGAGCAGCTCGGTGCGCGCGTTCAGGGCGACGACGTGCTCGGTCTCCAGGCCGGCGCCCGCGGCGATCGCCTCGATCTCGGTGACGAGCCCCGGGTCGAAGTCGGCCATGCGGTCGGCGAACCGCCTGGCGAGCTCACGCACCCGCGGCCAGTCGAGCCCGCGTGCCTCGAACGCCGGCAGGTACAGGTCGACGCTGCGCTCGATCCGCTCCCGCGCCTGCTCGCCGTACTGCCGTCCCCGCGTCGCCGCGTCCCCGGACACCTTGATGACCGGGACGTGCATCCCCGTCGTGCCTTCGCTCACCTGTGCACCCCCTCGCTGTGCTCCCGCCACCACGTGGCGATCTCGTCGCCGCGGGCGAACCACACGTCCCGGTGTCCCTTGATGTACGCGAGCAGCTGGCCGAGCGCGCGGGCGCGACCCGGCTTGCCGATGACCTGCGGGTGCAGGATCAGCGAGTAGCAGAGCCCGTACCGGTAGTACCCGTCGAACTCTCGCCGCCAGTTGTCGAACGTCGACGCCGTGCCGGCGATGCGGTCCTGGCTCTTCGGCATCGGCGGGTTGAAGTTGAAGCCGAACTGCGGGAAGTCGTCCAGCTCCCAGTGCCCGGGGATCTCGATCAGGTCGGTCCGCTCGCCGCCGATCGTCCACCGGTAAGGGCGGTCGTCACCACGCATCGAGCTGGAGTAGGAGAAGCCCGAGTCCACCAGCAGCGCGGGGGTCTCCCTGTGCATGTCGCCCGACGGCGTGCGGAAGCCGGCGGCCGGCCTGCCGACCAGAGACTCGAAGATCGCCTGGGAACGGTCGATCGTCTCGCGCTGGCGTTCCAGGGAGAGGTCGAAGTACGTCTCGTGGAGGTACCCGTGGTGGCCGACCTCGTGACCGGCGTCGGCGATGGCCCGGAACCGGTCCGGCCAGTTCTCCGCGACCCACGCCGGGACGAAGAACGTCGCGGGCACGTCGAGCTGTTCGAGCACGTCGAGCACTCGCGGGAGTCCGCGCCACGGCCCGTATGCGCCGAGCGAGAACGTCTTCGGCAGGTCCCACACGTGCTGGTCCCTGTTGATCCAGTTGCTCGGGCCGTCGACGTCGAAGCTGATCATCACCGCGCAGCGCGCACCACCCGGCCACGTCGGCGTCTCCTCCCTCGTCGGAGTCGCATCCACCGTCACGCGCTCACGTCCCTTCGTTGTCGTCGTCACCGGCGGGACGGGCGCCGTACCCGCCGCCACCTGGCATGTGCACCTCGAGCAGTGCGCCGTCGCCGAGGTCGATCAGGCCGCCCTCGGGCAGCTCGGTGCCGTCGACGAACAGCCGCGCGGGCGCTCCCGACCCGCCGCCGAGCAGGCCGGGAGGCGCCGCCCGCAGCCCCTCGGGCAGCACGCTGACCTGGACGGAGATGCCGTCGTCGTCGAGCGCGCGCATCGCGAAGCGCTCGCCCTCGCCGCCCCGGCTCGCGCCGTCGCCGGCCGATCCCTCGGCGTAGCCCTTGTGCTCGACGACGACCGGTGAGCGCTGCTCCAGCATCTCGATCGACGTGTTGCCCGCGCTGGTCGGGAAGATGAGCGCCGCGCGCCCGTCGACGCCCGCGGACGCCCCCTGGCCGCCCGCGAGGAACAGGTGGTCGGAGAAAGCGCGGCCGTCCGGCCGCCTGCCCGACGCCGTGAGCAGGCACGCGAGCCCCGAGCCCGCCTGCACCCGATCGGGCATCGCCGGCGCGAGGGCGGAGAACAGCAGCTCGTGCAGGTGCCAGCCGGTGCGGGTGCGCAGGGCGACGGACGCGGGACGCCGCGCCGCGAGGATCGAGCCCTCGCGCACCGAGACGTCGAACGGCGCGAAGTTCCCCGCGTTGGAAGGGACCTCGGGGATCAGCAGCAGCTTCAGGGCGTAGAGCGTGTGCGAGACGGTGTAGAGGCGGGTGCAGTTCGTCCCCCCGCGGGGGAGCTGGTCGGGTACGTCGACGTAGCGCACCGACATCTCGTCGCCGTGCACATCGACCTCCACGCCGAGGCGCAACGGCTCGTCCACCCCGTCGACCCAGGTGGACGCCGGGTAGGTCCCGTCGGGCACCTCGGCGACGGCGCGCCGGACGGCGTCCTCGGATCGCGCGCGGACGGCGGCGGAGAGCGCCTCCAGGTCGGGCAGGTCGTACTCGTCGAGGAACGCGGTCACCCGCTCCTCGGCCACCCGGTTGGCCGCGACCTGCGCGTCGAGGTCGCCGAGCACCATCTCCGGGTGCCGGACGTTGGCCGCGAGGATCTCCCGCACCTCGGGCACGGGACGGTAGCCTCGCCAGCCCTTCAGCGGGGGCAGGCAGATGCCCTCCTCGTAGACCTCCATGGCGCGGGCGCTCTCGAGTGTGCCGCCGATGTCGGCGGCGTTGCCGACGCTGGCGACGTACGCGACGGGCCGGCCGCCGCGGAAGATCGGCGAGACGGTGGCGATGTCGGGCAGGTGTCCCGCGCAGAGCCAGGGGTCGTTGGTGACGAGCACGTCGCCGGGTTCGAGCGTGTCGGGCGGGAACCGTTCGAGCAGTGCCCGGACGGTCGCCGGCAGGCAGAAGTGGAACACCGGCATGCTGTGCGGCGCGTGCGCGAGCGAGTTGCCGTCGGCGTCGAGCAGCTCGACCCCGAAGTCCAGCGCCTCGCCGATGACCGTCGAGAACGACGCGCGCCAGATCGTCTGCCACGCCTCCTCGGTGACGTGGATGAGCCGGCTCCAGAGGATCTGCAGCTCGACGGGGTCAAACGCCACGGCGACCGCCCCCGACCGTGAGGTGCAGGTTGCCGGTCTCGCCGACCTCGAGCCGGTCTCCCGGCGGGACGACGGTGGTGGTCTCGGCTTCCTCGACGACCACGGGACCCCGCAGCACCGCGCCCGGGCGCAGGGACCCGCGCGACACCACCGGGCAGGGGACGGGGCCGCCCTCGTCGAACGTGACCGCGCGCGTCGTCTCCTGCCGCGTCTCTCCGGTCGCCGGGACCGCGGGCGAGACGTCCGGCGTCGCGGCCGTCCCCTGGCACCGCCAGGTGAGGATCTCCATCGGCATGTCGCCCGGGTCGACCCGGAACCGGGACCGGTACGCCGGACGGAGCGTCGCGCCGACCGAGTCGTCGAGGTCCGACAGCGGGACGGTCAGCAGGTGCACCTGGCCGACGAGCCGGGCGTCGACACGGCGCTCGAAGCGCAACGTGCCGTCCGCCCGATCGGCGCCGAGTGCCGTCGCCACCTCGGCCTCGAGCCGCTCGTACAGCGACGCGATGCGGGACCAGTCGACCTCGGCCAGTGGGCTCGGCAGCGACCACGAGCGCTCGATGCCGGCGGGTGCGCCGAGGAAGCCGGCGGCCGACGCCGTGCCTGCGCCGACCGGTACGACGACCTCCGGGCATCCGAGCAGGCGGGCCATGCCCGCGGCGTGTGCGGGTCCCGCGCCGCCGGTGACGACGAGGGTCACGCGCCTGGGGTCGGTGCCCCGGTCGACGAGGTGGGCGCGAGCGGCGGCGGCCATCTGCTCGTCGACGAGCCGGTGGATGCCGAGAGCGAGGGCGCGGACGTCGAGGCCGAGCCGGTCGCCGAGGCCGCGCAGCGCCTCCTCCGCCGCCGGGAGGTCGAGGCTGACGCTGCCCGCGAGCTTGGTGTCGGCGCCGAGGTAGCCCAGACAGAGGTTGGCGTCGGTGACCGTGGGCTCCGTCCCGCCGAACCCGTAGCAGGCGGGACCCGGATGCGCACCCGCGCTCTCGGGGCCGATCCGCAGCAGCCCGAGCCGGTCCGTCGCGGCGATGCTCCCGCCGCCCGCGCCGATCTCGATCAGGTCGATCGACGGCACCCGGAGCGGCAGCCCGCTGCCGGACGTGAAGCGGTGCTCGCGCGCCACCTCGAGCTCGCCCACCAGCGACAGCGTGCCGTCGGTACCGGCGAGGCACGCCTTCGCCGTCGTGCCGCCCATGTCGAACGCGAGCACCGGCCGCCGCGGGGAGTCCAGGGTCGTCGCCGCGGCGCGTGCGCCTCCGGCCGGTCCCGACTCCAGCAGCGTGATCGGCGCCACGCGTACCGACGCCTCGGGCGCGGTGTACGCGCTCGACTGCATCAGCTGCAGCGGCCCGCCGCACCCCCGCGCGGAGAGGCCGGCGGTGACCTCGTCGAGGTAGTCGTCGACGAGGGGCAGCACCGCGGCGGTGGCGACCGCGGTGACGGTGCGCTCGTACTCGCGGATCTCCGGCGCGACCGCGCTCGACGTCACCACCCTGAGGTCGGGGAAGGTCTCGCGCACCGCCCGCGCGGCGGCGTCCTCGTTGGCCGGCTCGCGGTAAGAGTGCAGGAAGCAGACGGCCAGGCTCGTCACGCCGGCGCCGACGAGCCGTCGCGCGGCGTCGACCACCTGCTCGGCGCGTACGCCGTGGACGATCCGACCGGACGCCAGCGTCCGCTCGTCGATCTCGAGGCGCAGCTCGCGGGGGACCAGCGGTGCGGGGAACGCGATCCGCAGGTCGTAGGCGTCGTACCGCTGCTGCCGTCCCATCGCGAGGACGTCCCTGAACCCGCGGGTGACGAGCAGGCCGGTCACGCCGAAGCGGCGTTCGAGCAGGGCGTTGGTGACCAGGGTCGTGCCGTGGACGACCTCGCTCACCCGCGGCCAGTCGAGCCCCGCGCGCGCGACGAGCTCGTCCAGTCCGGCGAGCGCGCCGGCGGCCGGTGCGTGCGGGGTGGTGAGGACCTTGCCCCTGTGCAGGATGCGTCCGTCGTCGACGACGAGGTCGGTGAACGTGCCCCCGATGTCGAACGCGGCGCGCACCGCCGTCATCGCGCCACCGCACCCGCGAGGGTCTCGCCGAGTACCGACGACGGGGTGACGACGGGCGCGTCGACGATGTCGGCGACGAGCTGCCGGTGCCGTTCGACGAACCCCATGCAGTCGAGCAGCACGACGTCGGGCTCGGTCGCGGCCAGCCGGCGGGCCGCGTCGACGACGGCGTCGTCGGGCCCGTACGGCGACGCGTCCGTCGCGTCGACCCGCCCGGCGACGTCGCGCCACTTGCGCGGCGCCGTGTCGGCCTGCGCCGTGAGTGGGGCGAGGACGCCGAGCCGGCCGGTGCCGCCGAGGCGTCCGGCCAGGTGCGTGTGGAGTGCCTGTTCGGGCAAGATCGTCGGGCAGGTGGTCGGTGCCAGGTCGGGGAACGAGCCCGAGCAGAGCACCGCGACCACGCGCGCGCCGGGGGAGACCGCGGCGACCGCCCTGGTCAGACAGGGCATGAGCGCGCGCTTGCCCACGACGACCTCGGTGCCGTCGCGGAGGCGGCTGATCAGCGGCGCGTCGCCGGCCACGGGCGCGAGGGCGCGGATGGCGTCGGGGGCGAGGTCGTCGAGCGCACCGGCCTGGACGAGCGGCGTCGCGTCGAGGTGGGTGGCGAGGACCGCGGCGATGTCGGGCCGCGGGGACTGGCCGATCGTCACGATCCCGACGTGACCGCGGGCACCGGTACCCGTTCGTTCCATCACACCTACTTCCACGGCGGCTTCGGCCACACCGGCTCGCGGTCGGACGTCGCGTAATCGGCGGGCACGACGGTGAACTGCTCGCCACCGATGGACTGCTTGATCGCGACCGTCGCCTTGACGTTGTAGCCGCGGCGGTCGAACCGGCAGCCGTCGAGCTGGATGTAGCCCTTGTCGCCCGCGGCGATGTCGATGTCGGCCAGCGCGTCGCGGGTCTCCTCCGGGCTGCTCGACCCCGCGGCCTCGAGCGCCTGCCAGAGCACGGCGACCGAGGCGAAGCCGCTCGCACGGACGCTGTCGACGTCCTCCTTCCACTGCCGCTCGAAGGCGCGCATGGCCGCGGGCATGCCGGGGATGTCGAGGTCCGCGCTCCACGGCGTCGACGAGAACGTGTGGTCGGCGTTCTCGCCGAGCTCCTTCGCGTACTCGTTCGTCACCTGGCCGCCGAGGAGCCCGCCGAAGCCCAGCGGCTCGAACCGCTGCTGGCGCATCGTCTTGACGATCTGGATCGACGGCTCCGGAGTCTGGAAGCCCATGAGCAGCTGGACGTCTGCGTCCTTGAACTTCGCGATGTACGGCGCGAAGTCGTTGGCGTCGGCGGGGAACACCTGACTGCGCACCACCTCGTAGCCGAGCTTGCGTCCTTCGTCCTCCAGGATGCCCTTGGCGCTCTGGCCGATGACCGTGTCGTCGCAGAGGATGCCGAGCCGGCGCGCCGGCCGTCCCGACTTCCGGCCGAGGTCGCGGCAGGTCGCGAGCATCTGCTGCGCGTGCACGTCGAGGAACGGCGTCGTCTGGAAGAAGTAGCGGAAGCCGCGGGCGGTCAGCTCGGGGTCGAAGTCGGTGGACGTGACGAACGGGATCGAGGACCGTTCGCAGATCTGGCTGACGATGAGGGCGACGGCGCTCTGGTTGCAGCCGATGACGGCGGACGCGCCCTCGCGGATCGCCTTGTGCGTCTGGGCCGCGGCGACCTCGGGCTTGCTCTGCGTGTCGTACAGGGTCGCGGTGAGCCGCTTGCCCTCCTGCCCGTGGACCCCGCCGCGCCTGTTGACCAGTCGCGCGGCCGTCTGCACGCCCCGCCAGGTGCCCTGGCCGAAGCCGGCGTTGATGCCGGTCGTCGAGAGGATGGCGGCGAGCCTGATCTCGTTGCCGGTGTTGCCCCTGCCGCACGCGCCCACGGCGGTGAGGCCGAGTGCGCCGGCGCCGAACGCCCCCGCGCCGCGCAGGAGGTCACGTCTGCTGAGCTTGCGACTCATGACACCTGCTCCTCTCCGGCGTCCTCGAGTCCGCCGAGATAGGCACGGCGGACGCTCTCGTCGCGGCTGAGCTCGTCGGCGTTGCCGTGCAGGACCACCTCGCCGGTCTGCAGCACCCAGGCGCGGTCGGCGACGCGGAGCGCCTGGCGCGCGTGCTGCTCGACGAGCAGGACGGTCGTGCCACTCTCGCGCAGCTCGGCTACCACCTCGAAGAGCCGCCCGACGACGATGGGCGCGACACCCAGCGACATCTCGTCGATGAGTGCGAGTCGCGGCGCACTCATCAGGGCACGTCCGATGGCGAGCATCTGCTGCTCGCCGCCGGACATGGTGCCCGCCTGCTGGGTCAGCCGTTCGCCGATGATCGGGAACAGCGCCACCACCTGCTCGACCGAGGCGCGCCGCTGGGCCCGGCTGCGGTTGAGGCCGCCGACCTCGAGGTTCTCCCTGACCGTGAGGCCGGGGAACAGCTCGCGACCCTCGGGCACGTGTGCGATGCCGGCCCGCACCAGCGCGTCCGGCGAGCGGCCCGCGACCTCGCGACCGTCGAACCTGATGTGGCCGCCGCTGATCGGCACGAGCCCCGAGATCGCACGCAGCAGCGTCGACTTGCCCGCGCCGTTGCCGCCGAGCACCGCGACGCACTCGCCCTCCGTGATGTCGAGCGAGACGTGCCGCAGGGCGCTCATCTGCCCGTAGCGGACGTCGAGGTCCTCGACCTCCAGCAGGCTCACGTGTCCTCCCCTTCCTCGTCGTCGCCCACGCCCAGGTACGCCTCGATCGTGGCGGGATCCTTGACGATGGCCCGCGGGCTGTCGGCGGCGATCACCTGACCGCGGTCGAGCACCACGACGTGACTGCACAGCTGCATCACCACGCGGAGGACGTGCTCGACGAGGACGATGGCGACGCCGTCGGCCTGGACCTGCCGGACCACGGGGACGAGCGCGTCCATCTCGGCGGGAGTGAGGCCGGAGAAGACCTCGTCGAGGAGCAGCACCCGCGGCTGCAGTGCGAGACCCTTGGCCAGCTCGATCCGCTTCAGGTCGGCGATACCGAGCTCGCCGGCGAGACGGTCGGCGCGGTCCGCCAGGCCGACCCGGTCCATCACCCGGTCCGCGATCTCGTACGCCCGCGTGCGTCCGCCGGCCCGCAGCAGTCCCGCGGTGGCGACGTTGCGCCGGACGGAGAGGTCGCGGAACGGGCGCGGCACCTGGAACGTGCGCGCTACGCCGGCAGCGGCCACGCGGTGCGCCGACATGCCGGTGAGGTCCCTGCCCTCCAGGCTCATCCGGCCGGAGTCCGCCCTGAGGTACCCGGTGAAGAGGTTGAACAGGGTCGTCTTGCCGGCGCCGTTGGGTCCGATCAGGCCGGTGATGCCGTCGTCGATGTCGACGGTAACGTCGCGGACGGCGTGGATGCCCCTAAAGCTCTTCGTCAGGCTTCGCGCCGACATGACGGGCACTGGACCTCACCACCCTCGCTCGCAGACTCGTGTAGATCCCGACGACACCCTTCGGCGCGCGGATCGCCATCACCAGCAGAAAGATCGCGAACGCGATCTGGCCGGCACTCGTGGCGAACTGCGAGCTCAGCGGTAGGAAGAGCAGCACCTGGTTGAACCCGCCGACGAGCAGCCCGCCCACGAGCGGGCCGCCGAACGTCCCGAGACCGCCGATGATCGCCCCAATGAGCATCTGGATCTGCGGGTCGAAGCTGAGGACCGTCTCGGGGGAGACCAGCTGGTAGTACTGGGCGTAGAACGTCCCGCCGCACGACGTGAGCACGGCGCTGATGACGAAGGCGGTGAGCTTGGCGCGGTTGACGTCGATGCCGACGGCGGGCGCCGCCTCCTCGTCCTGCTGCACTGCCGCGAGCCGCCACCCCAGCGTGCTGCGCCGCACCCACCAGCTCACGAGCGTGCCGAGCAGGAGAAGCACCAAGATGACGTAGTAGTACGGCAGCTGCGTGCGCCAGTTCATGTCGACGGCACTGTCGCCGAGGGGGATGAGCAGGCCGACGGTCCCGCCCAGCCAGTCGGTCTCCCGCACGATGTTCTCGGCGACGAGCAGCGACGCGAACGTCAGGAGCGCGAAGTACAGTCCGCGCACCTTGTAGCGGAAGGCGAGCAGACCGAGGCCGGCGGCCGCGATGCCCGAGATCGCGGCGCCCGCGGCCATACCGAACCACGGTGACACCTCAGCGAGGTAGAGCTTCGTCGAGGTGTACGCGCCGATCGCGAGGAAGACCGGCTGCCCGAGCGCGAACTGGCCCGCGTACCCGGCGATGATGTTCCACGCCACGCACAGGAACATCACGTAGGCGATGTTGATCAACGCGATCTGGTTTCCCGTCCCCACGAACGGCGGGACGGCGACGGCCGCGACGACCACGAGGGCCACGGCGCCGAGCCGGAGGAGTCGCGCGGCGGTCATCGGGCGAACAGTCCCTGGGGCCGCACCAGCAGCGTGACCATGATGAGCACGAACAGGACCGCCGTGCCGATCGAGGCGTCGAAGAGCGTCTGGGTGAGCGCCTGCACCAGGCCGACGAAGATGCCGCTCACGATCGTCCCGAGGATGTTCCCCGCCCCGGCCAGGATGACCACGGCGAAGGCGGTGCTGAGGTACGCGTGGCCGACGAACGGCGTCATGGTCTGGTGCGACGACAGGGCGGCGCCGGCCAGCCCGGCCGCGGCGACCGAGAGCGCGAACGACACCGCGAACACCCGGTTGATGCGCAGGCCGGTGACCCGCGCACCCTGGAAGTTGTCGGCACACGCGCGCGTCGCGAGGCCGAGATCGGTGCGGCGCAGGAACAGGTACAGCGCGAGTACCGCCACGGCCGCGAGGCCGGCGGCCAGCACCCTGGACACCGGGAGGTACGTGTCGTGGATCGCGATCGACGCGCTGCTGAACCCCGCGTCGACCGTCTTCGGGGTGCCGCCGACGACGAGGTTGACGACGTTCTCCAGCAGCAGCATCAGGCCGATCGTCCCGGCGACGTGCGTGCTGTGCGGCTTGTCGATCAGCCAGCGCATCATCACCGCGTAGATGCCGAGGCCGAGCACGAACATGACCGGCGTGATGATCAGGGAGCTCGCGAACGGGTTCAGCCCCAGCGCCTGCGAGCCGTAGAGCGCGAGGTACATCGCGATCATCAGCTGGTTGCCGTGGGCGAAGTTGACGATGCCGAGGATCCCCAGCACGAGGGTGAACCCGAGGGCGACGAGCGCGGCGATGATGCCGACCACGAGGCCGGCGAGCAGGCTCTGCTCGAGCAGCGAGAGTGTCATGACGCGATACCGCCACCTGGATACACATTGGATACAAGGCAGATTACGGTCATAATTCGGCCAATGACCGGGATCTGTCAACCCCTCGTGACGTGCGGTCACCCCGGCGGGCGGGGGTCAGTCCAGGACGAGGCGGTCGAGCCGCACGTCGTAGACGGCCTGCGGGCGACCGGCGCCGCCGCCCTGCTCCGTGCCGACCGACACCGCGTAACCGCCGGCGACCAGCTTGGCGAGCAGCCGCCTGGCGCTGCGCGGCGAGACCCCGTACGACGACGCGAGCCCGGCGGCCGTCACCGTCTGGCTGTCGATGCGGTGCAGCACGTGGACGAGCCGCTGCAGCGATACCGGTGACAGCCCGACCTCGCGCGAGATCGCCAGCGTCGCGGGCTGGGTGACCCTCGCCCGGTACGCGGGCCGCGACGGGTCGGCCGGCGACGTGAGCCCGTCGTCGCGCATGACGTACGGCCGGCCCTCGCGCTGCGCGTGCGTCAGCGCCCGGCGGGCGTTCTGTTCGGCGAGCACGACCGTCGCGCCGAACCCCACGCCGAGGTCCGCGATGCCGGCGAACTCGGTCTCGCGCAGCTTGGTGCCCGCGCCTGCCTCGCCGGCGAGCCAGCGCTCGACGGCCCCACGCGTCGTGACGAGCTTGGCGTGGGGCGGGAAGCCGTCGACGAGATCGGCGGCCATCCCCATCGCGGTGTCGCGGACGAGGGCGTCGAGGAGCGAGTCGCCCGAGTCCCGTGCCCGTACCGAGGGGGCGACGAGGCAGACGGCGATCTGCGCGGCGGACGCACGGTCGAGCCGGGTGGCGAGCAGGCAGCGCTCGAGTGCGGCGCGCACGACCATGCGGGCGTGGGTGATGCGCTCGACCGGCACGCCCCGGCGGCGGAGCAGTCGGTGCACCGAGTCGAGGCAGGTCAGGCAGATGTCGACCTCCCCGGTCGCGTACAGCTCCTGGTGCTGCCGCGCGACCTCGTCGGCGGAGAAGCCGGCACCCGAGTCGCGCAGGACCAGCGGGATCGTGCGTATCCCGTCCGCGCCGACGCCGACGTCGGCGCAGACCTCCCGGGCGAGTGCGGTCTCGATGCTGTCGAGGCTGACCCGGAACTCGCCGGCGTCGAGCGTCGAGCTCATCAGCAGGCGCGCGACGACGCGGAGCAGGTCGGCACCCTCGTGCGGGATGTACTCCAGGTGCGAGCGCGGCCGCAGGACCGAGCTCGCCAGGGCGAACGGGACGCGTCCGGTGAACAGGATCACCGAGCACGTCTCGTCGAGCTCGGCGGCGAGGTCGACCACGGAGCCGGGCGTCCGGTACGGGCGCGGGGCCAGCGGCACCGAGAGGCTCATCTGTCGCGCGACGTCCTCGACCTGGGCCACGGAGTCGCGCGGCCCGACGACGCCGATCACAGGCTCGCCTCCGCCCCATCGTCCGGCCGACTGTGCCGCCGAGTATCCAGCATCGCGACACGAAGAGTGGCCGTCGGCGCCCCCGGCGCCGGAGCGCGGCACGCCCGGGCGGACGGTGAGTGTGCGAACTGTTGACATGGCGGTGGCATCATTGGTCAGCTATCGACTTGTAGTTGCCCCCGTACGGTGCGTGACAAGAGGAAGGGTGCCTCATGACCTCAGGACGACCTCCGAACCAGAATCAGATCTCCCGGCGCGGCCTGTTCGGCGGTGCCGCCGTGCTCGGCGGCGCCCTGGTGACCGGCGCGACCGGCCTGTGGGCGCCCGGACGCGCCCACGCCGTGCTCGCCGAGCCGCAGACGCATGACCGGGCGGCGTGGAACGCGCGCGCACCGAAGTCCCCGGTCACGGTGTACGACCACGGTCCCGACCACATCGTCGTGCACCACACCGCGAGCCCGAACTCGACGGACCTCTCGATCGAGCACGCGTTCCAGCTGTCCCGCGACATCCAGAACTTCCACATGGACGACCGCGGGTGGATCGACGTGGGGCAGCAGCTCACCATCAGCCGAGGCGGCTTCGTCATGGAGGGCCGCGACCAGAGCCTCGCGGCGATCCGGTCGGGCCGTCATGTCGAGGGTGCCCAGACGGCCAACGAGAACAGCCACACCATCGGCATCGAGAACGAGGGTCTGTACTCCGACGTCAACCCGCCGGACACGCTGATCGACTCGCTCATCGAGACGATGGCCTGGCTGTGCGGCGCCTACGGGCTCAACCCGATGGAGGCGATCGTCGGCCATCGCGACTACGTCGCCACCGAATGCCCCGGGCAGGTCCTGTACGACCGCCTGCCCGAGCTGCGTGAGAGAACCGCTGCGGCGATGGGGCAGCGGCTCTCACAGAACCGCCGACCGCACCTGCCGCACCGCACGGGACCGAACCCGGCCTCGCGCGTGCGGTTCGACCACGGGCCCGCCGCGGGCTGAGCGGACGACGGCACCGACCGCGGTCCGCGCGCCACCGACCGTGACTCCCCTAGGATTCAGGCGAGTCAGGGAGGTGAGCGGGTGGACCGCGGTCACGTGGTGGTGGTCGGCAGCGCCAACATGGACCTGGTGGCGTACACCGGTCGGCTGCCGGAGACCGGTGAGACGATCACGGGACACTCGTTCGAGACGATCCCCGGCGGCAAGGGCGCCAACCAGGCGATCGCGGCGAGCCGCGCGGGTGCCGACGTCCGGATGATCGGCGCCGTCGGGTCCGACCCGTTCGGCGGCGAGCTCGTCGACACGCTCGCGGCCGCGGGCGTCGACTGCTCGGGCGTGCGCAAGATCGACGGTGCCACCGGCACCGCGCACATCACCGTCGACGACCAGGGTCAGAACACGATCGTCGTGGTCCCCGGCGCCAACGGCACCGTCGCGTCGCTCGCCGAGGCCGAACGCCCGCTGGTCCGTCGGGCCGCGACGCTCCTGCTCCAGCTCGAGCTGCCGATGTCCGTCGTCGTCGAGGCCGCACAGATCGGCCACGAGGCGGGCACCGAGGTCGTCCTCACGCCCGCGCCCGCGGTCCCGCTCCCCGACGAGCTGCTCGACGCCGTCGACGTCCTGGTCCCCAACACCGGCGAGGCGTGCCGGCTCACCGGCGAGTCCGACGTGCGCGCGGCGGTCGCGGCGCTGGTCCGCCGGGTGCCCGCCGTCGTCGTCACCCTCGGCTCCGCCGGCTGCGTCCTGCACACCCGCGACGGCGACGTGCTCGAGCTGCCGGCGCTCGACGTCCCGGTGGTCGACACGACGGGCGCGGGCGACACGTTCGCCGGCGCGCTCGCCGTCGCGCGCGCCGAGGGCAGGGACTGGCGCGACGCGCTCGGCTGGGCGACCGCCGCCGCCGCGCTGAGCGTCGGCCGCAAGGGCGCGAGCACCTCGGCCCCGGCCCGCACCGAGATCGACGAGCTGCACGCCGCGCACCGCAGCTAGCCGCACGCCAGGTCCCCAGGCCCCGCTGGGGTCCCCGCTCGTGGTGCCCGCCCCCGCTGGGGTCCCCGGTCGTGGTGTCCACCCCTACTGGGGTCCCCATCGGTGGTGTCCGCCCCTAGATGAATGATTCCGTGAAGCTGCTGGTCAGTGGTCGTAGGCGGTGAGTGATCGTTTGCTGGTGACGCCGGTGGTCCAGTTGTGCCAGATCCCGGCGGCCATGGCCAGCAGGCGTTGGGCGACTCGGGTGAATA
>WHST01000124.1 GCA_009379955.1 Streptosporangiales bacterium
GCACCGTTGTGATCACGCCGTCGCCAGGGACACCGCGGGCCACCCCCTACTTTTCACCCGTAGGGGATGGCCCGCCAGGGTCCCCCAGTGGTTGACGTGATCAACAGGGACTTCACCTCGTGCCGGGACGAGGTGAAGTCCACGCCCGTGAGGTGAAGCACGGAGGCGCTAGGTCGTCGCCGGGTCGTGGCGTACCGGGAAGTTCATCGAGCTCGCGATGAAGCACAGCTCGTGGGCGCGGTCGTGCAGGGCGGTGGCGCGGTCGACCATCGACTCGTCTGCGACGGTCACGCGCGGCCGGAGGACCACCTCGGTGAAGTGGCCGCCGCCGTCGCTCGTCTGCGTCATGACGCCGTGTGCGTCGTCCTCGTACGCGGTGACGACCACACCGGCGTCGGCGGCGACGTGCAGATACGACAGCAGGTGGCACTGCGACAGCGCGGCGACCAGCAGCTGCTCGGGGTTCCACCGGTCCGCGTCCCCGCGGAACGCCGGGTCGGACGAGCCGCGCAGCAGGGGGAGTCCCGCCACCACGACCTCGTGGTCGCGGCCGTAGGCGCGGTAGCCGCTGGTGCCCGTGCCGCGGTTGCCCGTCCAGGTCACCGTGACGTCGTACTCGTGCGTGAGCATGTGCCCCTCAGTCCATCCGGCGTTCGGCGACGCCGGGCTCGCCCAGGTCACGTCTCAGTAGCCCATGCCGCCTCGGGCGGCCTCGGCCGCCGCGGCCATCTGTGCGGCGCGGACCGTCGCGCGGAGCAGCCAGACGTCGGTGATGGGCCCGACGCCGCCGGGAACCGGCGTCACCGCCTCCGCCCGCTCGGCGACGGAGTCGAAGTCGAGGTCGCCGACGAGCCTCGTGCGGCCGGTGCGCGGATCGTTGATCGGGTTGATGCCGACGTCGATCGCGAGCACGCCCGGTTTGACGTTCTCGCCCGAGATGAGGCCGGGGACACCGGCCGCGGACACGAGGATGTCCGCCTGCGCGGTGAGGTCGTACAGCTTGCCCGCCTTGTACGTGTTCACGTCGCACGAGATGACGGTCGCGTCGCGGGCGAGCGCCATGAAGACCATCGGCTTGCCGACGTTGTCCGACCGGCCGACGAACACCATCAGGCCGTTCGCGAGGACCGTCTTCGGGTCGCGGTCGCTGTCGCGGTAGAAGCGGTCGACGATGTGGAAGACCGAGGCGGGCGTGGACGGCACGAACCGGGGTCGGCCCAGGGCGAGCAGGCCGGTGTTGACGGGATGGACGGACTCGATGTCCTTGTTCGGGTCGAGCGCGCGGTAGACCGAGACCTCGGAGACCTGCGGCGGCAGCGGCCGCAGCACGAGGATGCCCGAGACGCGCGGGTCGGCGTCGAGCTTGCCGACCGCGGCGATCGCATCGGCCTCGAGGACGTCGGCGGGCAGGGCCTCGCAGACGTAGTGGCAGCCCACCTTCTCGGCCAGCTGGGCGAGCCGGCGCTGGTACGTGCGCGCGGCGTAGTCGTCGCCCGCGATCACCGTCGCCAGGCCGGGCTTGATGCCCTTCTTCGCCAGCGCGGCGACGTCGGCCGCCACCTCGGTCTCGAGGGCGGCGGCGTAGGCGTTGCCGTCGATGCTGACCGCATTCATGAGGCGTCCTCCAGGGTCGCCGCGGCCTTGCTCGCCGCGGCGGCGTCGGCACGAGCGTTCTCCACCAGGCGATCGTCGAGACCGCCGGCCGCGACGTTGATCCCTACGAGGGTAGCCGCCGCCGATGCCGCGGACCGGCACAGCAGAGCCGCCGTGCACGCGTCCCCGCGCAGGTTCGGGTTGCCGGACGTGCCGACCGTGGCCGCCAGCCCCGCGGTACGTGCCGCGAGGTCGGTCATCCGCAGCGGCACCTCGCAGGCGGCCCCCGACGCCTCCGTCACGAGCTCGTCGCGTGCCTCGCTCGTGTCGCGGAACGCGGTGAGCAGCGCGGAGTACGCGGCGGCGTCGGCCGCCACCAGGGGCAGCGCCTCCGCGCGGAGCGCGTCGGCCCGCCGGGCGATGTCGTCGGCGTCCGGCAGCTGCTTCGTCGAGAACCTCGCGGCCATCGCCACCAGTGCGGCGGCCATGCCGATGGCCACCGCGCACGCCCCGCCGCCTCCTGGCGCGGGTGTGCGTTCGGCGATGCTGTCGAGGAAGCCCGCGACCGTGACGTCGGAGAGATCGCTGTTCATGGCGACCACTGTCTCCGACGTCGCGGAGGGACGGATACGCGGGCCCTCAGGAGAGACCGACGATCTCGTCGTGCTCGTCGAGGTCGATGGTGGCGGCCGCCGGCGTGGTGCCGAGGCCCGGCATCGTCCGCATCTCGCCGCAGATCGGGTAGACGAAGCCGGCTCCGACCGATGCGCGTACCTCGCGGACGGGCAGCCGCCAGCCGGTCGGCGCGCCCTTGAGCGTCGGGTCGGACGAGATCGACAGGTGGGTCTTGGCGATGCACACCGGCAGCGCGCCGAAGCCCGCACGCTCGTAGGTGTCGAGCTGCCGGCTCGCGACAGCGGTGTAGTCGACGCCGTCGGCGCCGTACACCTTGGTCGCGACCGTCTCGATCTTCTCCCGCAGCCCGGCCGAGTCGGGGTAGAGGAACCGGAAGTCCGACGGCTCCTCCGTGGCCTCGCTCACCGCCTCGGCCAGCTCGGTGGCACCGCGGCCGCCGTCGGCGAAGTGGGTGCACACGGCCGCCCGCGCCCCCATCTCCTCGGCGATCCGCTTGATCGCCTGGTGCTCGGACGGGTGGTCGGTGGGGAACGCGTTGATCGCCACGACGGCGGGGACGCCGTGCAGGCGGATGTTCTCGATCTGCTTGCGCAGGTTGGCGGCGCCGATCTCGACGTCGCCGGGGTTCTCCTCCAGCATCGCGGGCGGCAGGTCCCTGCCGGCGACGACGCGGTACTTGCCCGAGTGCGCCTTGAGCGCACGGACCGTCGCGACGACGACGGCGGCGTCGGGGCGTTCGCCGGAGACCCGGCACTTGATGTTGAAGAACCGCTCCGCGCCCATGTCCGCGCCGAAGCCCGCCTCCGTGACGTGGAAGTCGCTGCAGCGCAGGCCGATCAGGTCGGCGACCACCGACGAGTTACCGGTCGCGATGTTGCCGAACGGGCCGGCGTGGACCAGGACCGGGGTGTTCTCCAGTGTCTGCAGGAGGTTCGGCTTGATCGCCTCGCGCATGATGACGGTCATCGAGCCGGCGCCGTGCAGCTGCTCGGCCGTCACCGGCTCGCCCGCCCTCGTGTAGCCGATGACGATGTTGCCCAGCCGCTCCCGCAGGTCGGCGAGCGACGTCGTGAGGCCGAGGGCGGCCATGACCTCCGACGCGGCCGTGATGTCGAAGCCGGTCTGCCGCGGCACGCCGTCCATCCGGCTGCCGAGACCGACGATGATGTTGCGCAGCGCGCGGTCGTTGACGTCGAGGACCCGCCGCCAGGTGATCTGGTGCGGATCGAGGTCGAGCGCGTTGCCCTGGTACAGGTGGTTGTCGATCATCGCCGACAGCAGGTTGTGCGCCGCGGTCACCGCGTGCGAGTCGCCGGTGAGGTGCAGGTTGAGCAGCTCCATCGGCACGACCTGGCTGTAGCCGCCGCCGGCCGCGCCGCCCTTGATGCCGAACGTCGGCCCCATCGACGGCTGCCGGATGGCGATCGACGCCTTCTTGCCGATGTGCGAGAACGCCTGCCCGAGCCCGACGGTCGTGGTGGTCTTGCCCTCGCCGAGCGGGGTCGGGGTGATCGCGCTGACGACGACGTACTTGCCGCGCGGGCGGTCGGCGAGATACGCGAGTGCGTCGAGCTTCACCTTGAGCACGTCGTTGCCGTACGGCTGCAGCAGGTGGCTGGCGAGACCCATCGCGTTCGCGACGTCCTCGATGGGTTTCAACGAGGCGGAGCGGGCGATCTCGAGGTCGCTGGGGAAAGCCATGGGTGGGCTCCTAGTGAGGGTGTGACCTGCGGCGTCGAGGCAGCGACGTGCCTCTCCTCGCATCTGAGCAAACGGGCGAACGCTCGTCCATCATCTGGGCCAGAGTTTCATGATGTGGCGCCACGGGTGGTGAGGCCGAACTCCCCGCCGGCGTCGACGACCGCGTCCCAGAGGTACTGGCCGGAGGAGCGCTCGCAGTGCAGGAGGTAAGACGGGCGGTCGCTGGTGGCGATGCCGCCGGAGTCGTCCCTGATCACGTCGGTGGCGACCCGGGCCACCGAGCTGCGGAACGCGCCGCCGTCGGGCACGACGGAGTCGCTGAGGTCGACGGCGGTGAGCTTGGCGAGGACGTCGGCCGCCGCCTGGCCGGTCAGGCGCATCATCGCCCGGCCGTGGGTGACGTCGACGACGGAGACGAGCCCTGGGTCGCCCTCACCCTGCTGCTCGAGCCAGGTGGTCAGCTTCGGCAGGTCCTGGACGGACGCCACGACGAGCCACTCGCCCGGTCCCGAGCCGACGACGAGGGTGTCGTCGCCCGCCTCCCGTGCGGTGCGGCCGAACCTGGTGCCGAGCGCGCCGGCCATCGGGCCATCCACCGGGGCGTGGACGAGCAGCTTGCCCACCGACGACTCGTCGTTGAGCGACAGCGCGCCGTCGCCGACACGCGTCGGACCCGGGGTGATCGGGCTCCGCGCGACGGGCGCGGGACCGCTGTAGGACGACGTGTCAGACACGTTGTCTCGCCCCCTCGGGATCGACGTGCGCGTGGTGCTCGTGCACCCGCGCGGCGATGCGGTGGCCGCTCGGCAGCACGACGGTGAGGGTGGTGCCCGGCTCGGCGAGGCTCGCGTCGACCTGCGCGAGGCAGATCGCGCGGCGCAGCGTCGGCGACATCCGGCTCGACGTGATGCGTCCGACGATCGTGTCGCCGTCGACGATCTGGCTCGCCTCCTCGGGGACGATGCTCGGGTTGACCGGCTGCACGGCCACGAGCTTCGGGTAGCCGCCGTCATCGGCCTGCCAGTGCAGCTCGGGCATTCCCGCGAAGTCGGGCTTGTCGAGCTTCACCGCCCAGTCGAGCCCTGCGGAGTAGGCCTTCGTCAACCCGTCGGTGTCCTGCCCGACGATGAAGTGTCCCTTCTCCAGGCGCAGGATCCGCTGGGCCTCGAGGCCGAAGGGCGTGATGCCGAGGTCGCCGCCGTGGGCGAACAGCTGCTCCCAGACGTGCAGCCCGTACGACGCGGGCACGTGCAGCTCGTAGCTCAGCTCGCCGGTGAACCCGATGCGCCACAGCACGCAGTCGGGCACGCCGGCGATGGTGCCGGTGCGCACGTGCATGTAGCCGAACGCCTCGGTGGAGAGGTCGACGTCGTCGACGAGCCGGGACAGCAGCTCACGACTCCTCGGGCCGGCGACGTTCATGCTCGCGTACGCGGTGGTCACCGGCGTGACGTGCACCTGCCAGTCGGGGTGCTCGGTCTGCAGCCAGTTCTCGACCCACTCCCAGACCGTGGCCGCTCCCGACGAGGTGGTGCTCATCAGGTAGTGCTCGGGGCCGAGCCGGCCGGTGACGCCGTCGTCGAGGACGATGCCGTCGTCGGCGCACATGACGCCGTAGCGCACCCGGCCGACGCCGAGCTTGCTCCACTTGTTGACGTAGAGGAGCTCGAGCAGCTTCGGCACGTCGGGCCCGCGCAGGTCGAGCTTGCCGATCGGCGTGACGTCGATGACGCCGACCGCGCGGCGTACGTTGCGTGCCTCGGCCTGCGGGTCGCCGTAGTGCTCGGGCCTGATCCAGGCGCCCGCGACTATCGGCACGCCGCCCTGGGTCTCGTGCCACTCCTGCATCGCCGAATAGCGCACCGGCTCGAAGCTGCGCCCGGCGAGCGCGCCGAGGCTCACGGGTGCGTACGGCGGCCGCCACGTGGTGGTGCCGGTCTCGGCGATCGAACGCCCCGTCGCGCGGGCGTGCGCGGCGATGGTGTTCATCAGCTCGAGCTTGCCCTGCATCGGTCCCATGGTCGCGGTCGTGTACCGCTTCGCCAGCTCGACGGAGTCGTAGCCCTCGTGGACGGCCTGCAGGATGTCCTTGGTCGTGACGTCCTCGGAGAAGTCGACGACGCCGTGCGTCTGGCCGAGGAACATCTCGCGGTGCGACGCCGGTTCGAGCGCGGGGATCTCGACCGGCTTGCCGGGCTGGGGCGGCGTGCGTGCGTCGTCGGGGCGGGTAGGTACCGAGGCGAACGCGAGCGCGAACGAACGGGCCTGCCGCGCGGCGGCGCTGCCGACGGCCGAGGCGTGGTCGATCAGCTGGTCCGTCGTGCCGTCACCGCAGACGCCACCGGTGGCGAAGACGTCGTCCGGCAGGGCGTCGACGTTCGGGACGAACCGCGCCGCGCGCGGGTCGTACCTCGGCTGGTCGCCGGCCATGTTGAGCAGCGACGTGGGTGCGGTCCAGCCGGTCGCGGTGACGAGCAGGTCGCAGCTGACCCGGCCGCCCTGGGCGAGGTCGACGGTCCGCACGCCGCCGCGTCCGGTGACCCGCAGCACGTCGCCGCCGCGACGCGCGTCCTCGACGTGCACGACGTCGACGCCCACGCGGCGCAGGTCGTCGACGGCCGCGTCGCCGTCGGCGTTGGCGGTGAGGACGACCGCTCGGTCGCCCGGCTTGACGGCGTAGAGGTTGACGAGCCGGCGTACGGCCGTGGAGAGCATCACGCCCGGCAGGTCGTTGCCCTGGAAGACGTACGGGCGCTCGACGAGGCCGGGCGCGACCACCAGCGACTTCGCCCGCGCCTTGACCAGGCGCTCGGTGGCGCCGGGCAGGGTGCGCTGGACCACGGCTGTCCAGTTGTCGTCGTACCTGCCGAGGACGAAGGCGTCGGTCAGCACCTCGATCGCGTCCAGCTGCTCGACCCGATCGCGGAGCTCGGCGAGCAGCTCGAGGTCGGCCCTGGTGCCCCACCGCAGGTGGCCGCCGAGCTGGTGCTCCTCCTCGACGAGCAGGACGCGTGCGCCGTCGTTCGCGGCGGAGATCGCCGCGGCCATGCCGGCGGGGCCGCCGCCCGCGACCAGGACGTCGGGGTGTGCGTACCGCTTGTCGTAGCCCTCGTGCGCAGTGTCGTCGCCGATGCGTCCGGCGTGCACGAACCGCTGCAGGATCCGTTCGTACGTGGGCCACAGCCGCTGCGGCTTGATGAACGTCTTGTAGTAGAAGCCCGCGGTGAGGAACCTGCCGGCGAGCTGGTTGACCGCCTTGACGTCGAAGCGCAGCGAGGGCCAGGTGTTCTGCGAGCTCACCTGCATGCCCTGGGTCACCAGGCGGTGCCCGCCACGGACGTTGGGCTCGTCGCCGACCTGCACCACGCAGCCGGGGTCGAGGAAGTTCGCGGTGAGCAGGCCCCTGGGTCGGTGGTACTTGAAGCTGCGCGACAGCACGCGGACGCCCTGGGCCGCGAGCGCCGACGCGATCGTGTCGCCCGCGTACGCGGGGACGGTGCGTCCGTCCCAGTCGAACGTGAGCGGACTGCTCCGGTCGATGACCTCGCCGGGTTGGCGGTCCAGGCGCATCGGGATCATCGGGAGCTCTCCGCGGGACGGGTGCGGTTCGTCATGGTGTGGCGTTCGAGGCCGAAGTACTGGCGGCATCCCATGCGGTGGTACCAGGTCTCCTTGATCCAGTCGCAGGGGTTGCGCCTGGTGTAGAGGTAGGTGCGCCAGTCGCTCGCCGACGTCGTCGCCGGGTCGGGACGCGCACTGCTCTCGCCGACGTAACGGAACTCTGCCACGTTGCGCGGGCCGCACCAGGGGCAGGGGACGAGCATCATCAGTGACCCACCGCCGCCGCACCCTTCTCGCCGACCAGGTCGCCCGAGTCGAAGCGGTCGATCCCGAACGCGTCGATGATCGTCGGCGTGCGGGACGTGGCGATGCACTCGGCCATCGCCTCCCCGCTGACCGGCCCGGCCTTGAAGCCGTACGTGCCCCACCCGACGTCGACGAGGAACCCGTCGACCGGGGTGAAGCCCATGATCGGGCTGAAGTCGGGTGTCATGTCGCACAGGCCCGCCCACTGCCTGAGCAGTCGCATCTTGGACAGCGCGGGCATCAGCTCGAGCACGTGACCCGCGAGTCCCTCGATGAACTCCAGCGACCCACGGGTGGAGTACGAGGCGAAGGGGTCGACGCTCGCGCCGAACACGAGCTCGCCGCGGTCGGTCTGGCTCACGTAGACGTGCAGCGACCCGGACACGATCACCGTCTCGAGGAACGGGCGCACCGGCTCGGTGACCGCCGCCTGGAGCGGGAACGTCTGGATCGGCAGGGGCACGCCGGCCATGTCGGCGACGGTCGTCGCCCAGCCGGCCGTGCAGTTGACGACCGTGCCGGTAGCGATCCTGCCCTTGTCGGTGAGGACGCCGGTCACCTTGCCGCCCGACACCTCGATGTCGCGCACCTCGGTGTTCTGGTGGATGTGGACGCCGGCGGCGTCGGCGCCGCGCGCGTAGCCCCAGACCACGGCGTCGTGCCTGATGATGCCGCCCGGCGGGTGGTAGAGGGCGCCGAGGATCGGGTACCGCGCGTGGGGCGACACGTCGAGGTGGGGCACGCGCCGCTTGATCTCGTCGGGGTAGATGACCTCGGAGTCGATCTTCTGCAGCTTATTGACCTCGGCGCGCCATCGCATCGTGCGCAGCGACGAGTCGTTGTGCGCCAGCGTCATGTGCCCGCGCTGGGAGAACATCACGTTGAAGTTGAGCGTGGCCGACAGGCGTTCGTAGAGCTTGACCGAACGGTCGTAGAACGCGACGCCCTCGGGGGTGAGGTAGTTGGAGCGGACGATCGCGGTGTTGCGCCCCGAGCCGCCGCTGCCGATGTAGCTCTTGTCGAGGACCGCGACGTTGCGGATGCCGTGGTTGGTCGCGAGGTAGTACGCGGTGGCCAGCCCGTGCACGCCGCCGCCGATGACGACGACGTCGTAGCTCGCCCGCGGTTCGTGGGGTCGCCACGCGGCCGGCCACTCGCGGTGGGTGAGGCCGTTGCTGAGGAGCCGCCAGGCTGAGTACCGGTTCATGCTTCGACGAGAGTAGGCCTGAGAGGAAACCTTGTCTACTGGTGGTGAACTCACTGCAACAGGTTTCTGGCGGTCAACCGGACGTGGGGATGGCCTTGATGCTCAGGAACCTGATCGGCAGGTCGCGGAGATCGACCGGCCCGTGCGGCACGTCGCCCGCGAACTGCAGCGAGTCACCGGGGTCGAGGAAGTACGTGTCGTCCCCGACCGCGTACGCCATGCTGCCGGTCATCACGTGGAGCAACTCGGTGCCGCCGTGCTGGAAGAGCGGGAACACCTTCGACCGCCTGGTGATGGTGACCAGCAGCGGCTCGAGGGTGTCGTACGGATGCCGCATGCGGCCGAGCAGCTGGTAGCGCGAGCCGTGCCGCGACCCGCGGTGCTCGATGTCGAGCCCGCGGCCGGACTTGATGTGGATGACGTCGTGCTCCTCGTCGAGCCCGCGGAAGAACGCGGTGACGGGCACCCCGAGTGCCGAGCTGAGCCGGGCGAGGGTGCTGAGGCTGGCGGACGCCTTGGCGTTCTCGATCTTGGACAGCATGCTCTTCGAGAGCCCGCTGCGTTCGGCGAGATTCGCGACGCTCCACCCGAGGGCGGAGCGGAACTCACGCACCCGGCCGGCGATCACCTTCTCCAGCGCGTCCTCGATCGGAGTCGCGGGGCCGGAGCTCTCCTCAGCTGTCACAGAGCTTTCCTTGGTTGGCACAGTGGGAGGAGCCTACCGACCTCCGGTTAGGGTGTGCGTCCATGGCGCGGCAACTCACGTCGATGCGGCTGACCGAAGGCGTCGCCGAGCACATCAGGGGCATGATCCACCGTGGTGAGCTCGGTCCGGGAGACCGCCTTCCGCCGGAGCGCGAGCTCGCCGAGGAGCTCGGCGTCGCTCGCGCGAGCCTGCGTGCCGCGATCAAGTCGCTCGAGGCCAGGGGCTACGTCATGGTCAGGCGGGGCTCGCACGGAGGCACGTTCGTCACCGAGCTCTCGCGCCCGTTCAGCGAGTGGCGCGACCACGTACGCAACCAGCGCGGCGAGATCGACGAGATCATCGACTTCAGGATCGCGCTGGAGCAGCACGCCGCGCGGCTGGCGGCACAGCGCCGCGACCGCACCGACCTCGCGCAGCTGCGCGGCTCGATCGAGTCGATGGACGGGTCCGACAGCCGCGCCGTCTTCCGGCTGTCCGACTCGCAGTTCCACACCGGCGTCGCCCGGGCGTCGCGCAACACGCGGCTGCAGGCCGGGATCGACCAGGCCCGCGGCGCGCTCTTCAGCCCGCACGACCTGCTCGAGTACGTCGAGCCGGTCGAGGAGTCGGTCCGCGACCACCGGGAGATCTACGACGCGGTGCGCGCGAAGGACGGCGAGGCGGCGTCCCGACTGATGGCCGCCCACATCGAGCGGACGAGGGAGCAACTCCGCGTGATCGTCCTCCAGGACACCAAGCGCCGAACCCGCAAGCCGCCCCCCTCTTCCAAATGATCATGTTGAGTGCGTCATTTCGGTGATCACGCCGTGAATCGGGGGTTTCCTTCTGCTGCAGGCGGCGGGAACCCCCTAATCGCGAGGGGCACGGGTGCGTCACCCCACGGTCGAGCCTTGACGACGCGGCGCCCGCGGGTGTTGCATGCCTGCATTGGTCTGTTGTGTGGACCATAGACCGTTCACCGGACTCGCAGCACACCGAGGGGAGCGCTCATGTGCGGGATCGTCGGCCTCCATCTCAAGGACCCGGACGGGAACCAACCCCTCGGCGCGCACCTCGCGACGATGCTCGACTGCATGACCACCCGCGGGCCCGACTCCGCCGGCATCGTCCTGTACGACGACCCGCTCACCGACGGACGGCAGCGCTACTCCGTCCGATTGCCCGACCATGCGGAGGCGGCCGACGTCGCCGAGCGGGCGTCCAAGGCCCTGGGCTCCGTGGTGGCCATCGACCGGCTGCGTCCCGACGGTGTGCGGCTCGTCGCCGCCGGCGCTCCGGAGGCGGTCAGCGAGGCGATCCTCGCCGCCGAGCCCGACGCCGTCGTCGTGGGGTTCGGCACCGCCGTCGAGATGTTCAAGGACGTCGGCTCGCCGCGGTCGATCTGCGACCGGTACGAGATCGACGGGCGCCGGGCGTACCAGGGACTCGGGCACACCCGGATGGCGACCGAGTCCGCGGTGACCACCGACCACTCCCACCCGTTCGCACCGGCCTCCGACCTCGCCCTCGTGCACAACGGCACCTTCTCCAACTACGCGACGGTGCGGCGCAGGCTCGAACGCCACGGCGTCACGTTCGTCACCGACAACGACTCCGAGGTCTGCGCCCGCTACATCGCCTGGCGGATGAGCGACGGCTCCAGGCTCGAGGACGCGTTGCGCATGGTGCTCAAGGAGCTCGACGGCTTCTACACGCTGCTGGTGGCGACGGCGGACGAGTTCGCCGTGGTGCGCGACTCGTTCGCCTGCAAGCCCGCCGTGCTCGCCGAGACCGACGACTACGTCGCGTTCGGCTCGGAGTTCCACGCGCTCGCCTCGCTGCCGGGCATCACCGACGCCACGGTCTTCGAGCCGATGCCGGAGGAGATCCACGTATGGCGGCGCCCATGACACAGGTAGCGCAGGAGACGATCCTCGACTGCCGGGAGCTGACCGTCAGGGAGATCAACCGCGCGCTGGCAGAGCTGCCGGACGGCACGGTCGCGCGCGTCGTCGAGCCGTGGGGCAGGCACAACCTCGCGGTCGGGCTCACCAACAGGATCGACGTGTGGATCGAGGGTGACTCCGGCTACTTCATCGGCGGGTTGAGCGACGGTCCCGACGTCACGGTCGACGGCTTCGTCGGCTGGTCGGTGGCGGAGAACCTGATGAGCGGCAAGGTGCGCGTGCGCGGCAACGCCTCGGAGTGCGCGGGCGCGTCGAGCCACGGCGGGCTCATCGTCATCGAGGGCGACGCCTCGTCGCGTGCGGGCATCTCGCTGAAGGGCGGCACGCTCGTCGTCGGCGGCGACGTCGGGCACATGAGCGGGTTCATGGCGCAGGCGGGCACGATCCTGCTCGGCGGCGACGCGGGACATGCGCTCGGCGACTCGTTGTACGAGACCGTCGTCTACGTCGGCGGCAGGATCGCCTCGCTCGGCTCCGATGCGCGGGTCGAGGACCTCACCGCGGACGACGTTGCGCGGGTCGAGGAGCTCGTCAAGGCCGCGGGGTTCGACCACATCGACCCGCAGAACGTCACCCGGGTCGCCTCGGCGAAGGAGCTGTACAACTTCGACGCGCTGAAGGGGCAGAAGTATTGAGCATCGATGACGGCGCGCACACGGACGTCCGGACGAGCCACACCTTCCCGCCGGACGTCCTGCGCGATATCCAGCTGATGGCGAGGGACGGCCGGTACGAGATCCGCGGCTGGGGCGCCAAGCGCGCGATGCCGAGCTTCGACGACCTCGTCTTCCTCACCGCGTCGGCCTCGCGCTATCCGCTCGAGGGTTACCGCGAGCGCTGCGACACCGCGACGGTGCTCGGCAGCCGTCACGCGAGCAGGCCGCTCGAGCTCGCGATCCCCATCACGATCGCCGGCATGAGCTTCGGTGCGCTCTCGGCCAACGCCAAGGAGGCGCTCGGTCGGGCGGCGACGGAGGTCGGCACGTCGACCACCACGGGCGACGGCGGCATGACGGCCGAGGAACGCGAGGCGTCCCGCACGCTCGTGTACCAGTGCCTGCCGTCGCGGTACGGCTTCAACCCGACCGACCTGCGTGCCGCCGACGCGATCGAGGTCGTCATCGGCCAGGGGGCGAAGCCCGGCGGTGGCGGCATGCTGCTCGGGCAGAAGGTGAGCGAACGCGTCGCCCATATGCGCACGCTGCCCGCGGGCATCGACCAGCGGTCGGCGAGCCGGCACCCCGACTGGACCGGCCGGACGACCTGCGCATCAAGCTCGAGGAGCTGCGCGAGGCGACGTCCTGGGAGAAGCCGGTCTACGTCAAGATCGGCGCGACGCGCGTCGCCAACGACGTGAAGCTCGCGGTCGCGGCAGGCGCCGACGTCGTGGTCGTCGACGGCATGCAGGGCGGCACGGGCGCGACGCAGGAGGCGTTCATCGAGCACGCGGGCATCCCGACGCTGCCGGCGGTACGGCTGGCAGCGGAGGCGCTCCGCGAGATCGGCATGGAGGAAGAGGTCCAGCTGATCGTGTCCGGCGGCATCCGCACCGGCGCCGACGTCGCGAAGGCGCTCGCGCTCGGGGCGACCGCCGTGTCGGTCGGCGTCGCGCCCCTCGTCGCGCTCGGCTGCAACAGCCGCACGTACGTCAAGGACGGCGTGGAGCACGACGCCACCGCCGACTACGCCGCCATCGGCGCCACGCCGGGACACTGCGACCGCATGCACACGGGCCGGTGCCCGGTCGGCATCACGACGCAGGACCCCGAGCTCGCGTCGCGGCTCGACCCCGAGGACGGTGCCAGGCGCGTGACGAACTACCTGAAGGCGTTGACGATGGAGGTCACCACGCTCGCCCGCGCGTGCGGCAAGTCGAGCGTGCACAACCTCGAGCCGGAGGACCTCGTGGCGCTGACGGTCGAGGCCGCCGCGATGGCGCAGGTGCCGCTGGCCGGCACCAACTGGATTCCCGGTCACCCCAAGGGTGGCTGGTAGGCGTGGGGGACCGCCGACGGGCAGGTAAGGACGGACGAAGCGGAGCGAGGCGAGCACATGGGTGACAGCACTGAGCAGATGCTCAGGCGCGCGGAGGAGGACGGCATCGAGTTCTTCCTCGCGATGTTCGTCGACATGCACGGCAAGCCCTGCGCGAAGGCGGTGCCGGCGAGCGCGGTCGACATGCTGCTGAACGACGGCGCCGGGTTCGCCGGGTTCGCGGTCGGCGACATCGGCCAGGCGCCGAACGACCCCGACCTCGCCGCGATGCCCGACCCGTCCTCGTACACTCGCCTGCCGTGGAAGCCCGAGATCGCCGTCCTCCACTGCGATCCCTACGTCGATGGCGAGCCGTGGCCGTACGCGCCGCGGGTGATCCTGCGACGCCAGCTCGACCGGCTGCGCGAGGAGCGGGGCTGGGTGCTGAAGACCGGCGTCGAGGCGGAGTACATCCTCGTCCGGCGAACGGCGAACGGCGGCATCGAGATCGCTGACGAGCTCGACACGTCGGAGAAGCCCTGCTACGAGGCCAAGGGTCTGTCCCGGATGTGGGGCCACCTGTCCACGGTCTCGAAGTACATGAACGAGATGGGCTGGGCGAACTACGCCAACGACCACGAGGACGCCGCGGGTCAGTTCGAGCAGAACTTCGCGTACGCCGACGCGCTGACGACGGCCGACCGGGCGATCTTCCTGCGCTACATGGTGCACGTGCTGGCGCACGAGGCGGGCATGGCGGCGACGTTCATGCCGAAGCCGTTCTCGAACTACACGGGCAACGGCCTGCACACGCACCTGAGCATCTGGGACACCTCGGACAAGCCGCTCTTCGAGACCGACGAGGACCCGCGCGGGCTCGGCCTCAGCCCGCTCGCGTACCAGTTCATGGGCGGGCTCATCGAGCACGGCCGGGCGATGGCCGGGGTGATCTGCCCGACGGTCAACTCCTACAAGCGCATCGGCGTGGGCGCGCCCGACTCGGGATCGACGTGGGCGCCCGCGTACAACACCTACGGCGGCAACAACCGCACCGTGATGCTGCGGGTGCCCGAGGGCGGCCGGGTGGAGCACCGCGGCGTCGACGGTTCGGCGAACCCGTACCTCGCGTTCACCGGTCTGCTCGCGGCCGGGCTCGACGGCGTCGACAAGAACCTCGACCCCGGCGAGCCGGTGCGGGACGACCTGTTCGCGCTTCGGCCGGACGAGGTCGCGGACCGCGGCATCGAGCGGCTGCCGGGCACGCTCGCCGACGCGGTGACCGAGTTCACCGGCGACAAGGTGCTGCGCGCGGCGTTCGGCGAGGTGCGTTCCGGCGACTACGTCGACTACTACGCCGACGTGAAGCGGCGGGAGTTCCTGGAGTACCACGCCGACGTCAGCGCCTGGGAGGTCAAGAAGTACCTCACGTTGTTCTGAGCTCACTCGCGGGGGCAGGAAGGAGAGACGACGATGTCTGTCTCGGACCCGGAGGCTCGGGAGCGCACGGAGGCGGATCCACGCGTCGAGTCGATGCTGCGACGCGACCTCGCGTGTGCGGTCATCTTCACCTGCGCCATGTGGCTGGTGCTGGTGTTCGTGTACGTCAACGTCGTCACGGTCGCGCCGACCGTGGCGCTCCGTGTCGTGCTCGGTGTCTCCATGATCACGCTCGGCGCGTTCAACACTGCGTCCATCATCGCGCTCGTCAGGCGGTACCGGCACGAGCGCGACGCCATCTACGGTGAGGACCTGCGCAACCTCGACCTCGCCCGTGCCGCGAGAAAGCAGGTGGGCGCATGACCGCTCCTCGAGTCCGTCAGTCAGGACGCAGTCAGTTCGCCGACGCGCTCGTGATCCTCGTGCTGCTGTTCGTCACCATGTTCGTCACCACGTGGATCGTCGAGAGCACCGCGGACGACGGCGGCGCGGGCGTGACCAACGGCAAGAGCATCGAGCAACTGCCGATCTCGCCGGCCGAGCGCGAGCAGTACCAGAGCATGGTCGACGAGGGCATGGTCGACGAGGAGACCGCCGGCCAGCAGGTCGCCGACAACGCGCCCGCGTCGGACAAGTACCCGATCAATCCATGGGTGCTGCTCGGCACCGCGCTGCTTCTCGTCGGATATCTCGGGTTCGTCTACCGCATGTCGTTCAAGGAGTATCGCGACGTGATCGAAGAGAAGTTCGGCCGGAAGGACGTGCAGTCGTGAGCGTCAACCTGCTGCTCGAGCTTGGCGCCTGGGCACTGAGCGCGGTCATCGCCGCCTGGCTCGTCGTGGACGTCATTCGTACCGGCCGCAAGTACGACGAGGAGTTCCTCACCAGCACCATCGAGGACCTCGGCGAGGCGCCTCCGAGCGAGGGGGTGGCACGGTGAGCGAAGCCGTTCCCGTCACGACACAGACGCAGGACCACCTGACCCTGCGCAAGGTTCTCTCGCCGATCCACATCTGGGGGCTCGGGGTCGGCATCGTGCTCGTCGGCGAGTTCATGGGCTGGAACTTCTCGGTCGAGAAGGGCGGCATGTACGGCGGTCTCGTGGCCGCCTGGGTCGTCGGCCTGCTCTACACCTCGCTGGTGATGATCAACTCCGAGGTCACCTCGGCCATCCCCGCCGCGGGCGGGCAGTACGCGCAGGCGAAGCACACCATCGGCCCGCTGATGGCGTTCAACGTGGGCCTCTACCTCACGCTCGCGTACACGATGCTGGAGGCGGCGAACGCCAACGTCCTCGGCTACCTGCTCACGACGATGTCCACGGTGCTCGGCAGCGACACCGAGCTGTCGGCCTACCCGTTCGCCGTCCTCGCGATCCTCGGACTGACCTGGCTGAACTACCGCGGCGTCTTCGTCACCCTCTCGGTCAACTTCCTCATCACCGGGTTCGCGTTCCTCACCGTCGTCGCGCTGTTCATCGGCATCGCCGGCTGGGATCCCGGCGGCACGATGTCGCTGGCCGGGCTGACCGGTGACCTGGCGAACGGCCTGCCGTACGGCTGGATCGGCGTGGTCGCCGCGTGCCAGTTCGGGATGTGGTACTACCTCGGCATCGAGGGCACGGCGCAGGCGGCGGAGGAGTGCCGGTCGGCGTCGCGCGCGATCCCGCTCGGCAGCATGGCCGGCATCATGACGCTGATCATCGCCGCGACGCTCACCTGGTACGTCTGTGCCGGACTGCTGCCGTGGCAGTACCTCGGCACGGCTATCACCCCATTGTTCGACGCCGCGCGGGTGACCGGTAACGGCGTCCTGATGATGCTGCTCATGTTCGGCACGCTCTTCGCGACGCTCGCGTCTGCCAACGGCTGCATCAACGACGCGTCACGCGCGTGGTTCTCGATGGGCCGCGACAGGTACCTGCCGGAGTGGTTCGGCGCGGTCCACCCGCGCTACCGCACGCCGTTCCGGTCGATCGTGTTCCTGTCGCCGATTGCCATCGCGTTCGCGATCCTGCCGATCCTGCTGAACCGCGACACGCTGCTCTCGACGGTGATCACGTTCTCGATCCTGTCGGGCCTGCTGATGTACGCGTTCATGGGGCCGAACTTCATCAGGTTCCGCCGGCTCTGGCCGCTCGGCACGATCCAGCGTGCGTACGTGCTGCCGTTCCACCCGGTGCCGGCGGTGACGCTCATCCTCCTGGTGGGGCTGGTCTTCTTCGCCACCTTCCTCGGGTACGGCGTCGCGCTGCTCTCGGTGCTGGTGTTCTACCTGCTGGCGAGCGTGTGGTTCGTGCTGCGCAGGTACAAGCACGTCGACAGGAACGCGCAGTTCACCGCTCCGCTGCCCCGGCCGCGCGGGTACTGAGCCGATGGACGCCCGTCTCGCGCTCTTCCTCGCGGTCGTCGTCTTCGTCGCGGCCGCCGGTGCGGTCGCGTACCGGCGCAAGCGCGCGCGGGTGCGCGGCGAGCGCGGCGCGCTGTTCCGCGATGTGTGGAAGATGTTCGACGGCGTCGAGGAGGCGCAGGACGACGTCGACTTCCCGGTGCTGACCGGCGAGCGTGCGGGTCACCGGTGGCGGCTCGAACCCGTCGTCGACTCGCTGACGTACCGCAAGCTGCCGTCCCTGTGGCTGTGTGTGACGTGCTACGCCGACCTCGGGACGGAGGCGCCGGTGTCGGTGCTCCTGCGGCCCACGGGCAACGAGTTCTTCTCGCCGAACCGCGGGTACGCCCACGAGCTGCCGCCGCCCGACGGTTGCCCGGCGCACGCACGGGTCGCGACACCGGTGGCCGGCGCGCCGCCGGTGCCGCTCGGCCCGGTCGGGATGCTGCTCGGCGAGCAGGCGACCAAGGAAGTGCTGCTCTCGGCGCGCGGCGTGCGCGTCGTCCGCCAGGTCGGCGAGGCACGGCAGGGGGCGTACCGGGTCGGCAGGCGGATCGACCTCGGCGCGCCGGTCGTCGACGCGGACGACCTCGCCCGCGTCTGCGACGCGATGGTGGCGACGGTGACCGAGCGGGCCGGGGTGGCCTCGTGAGGCCGCTCGTCGCCCGCCTGCGCGAGTTCTTCCAGCGGACGCCGTTCGCCGTGCTCGCCCTCGCCGCGGTGCTCCCGGGCATGGGTCACGTCGCGATCGGCCGCCCGTTCCGCGGGTTGATGTTCGTCTTCTACACGCTGCTGCTCGGCATCATCACCGTGCACCTCGCCGACCCCGACCGCTCGTTCCTCGGCCGGTACGCCGGCGGCATCCTGGTGTACGCGATCAGCGTCATGGACGCCTACCGCCTCGCCGCCCTCGACCGCGCCAAGGCCCGCGCCGCGGCAACCCCGTCGGCCTAGTAGTACTTTGTTACGTGTGTCGCTACCGCTGATCCGGCTCGTGATGTGGTCGTGTTCTGATCCGTGACCCCGGAGGAGATGGACCAGGTCAGGCCGCGGCTGGTGGCGTTCGCTGCGGAGATGCTCGGCGGGC